>JAGMDP010000036.1 GCA_023128635.1 Candidatus Heimdallarchaeota archaeon
GGGGCTTTTATTGGACAAACTGCTGCATCTTTATATGATCGTTTTGAATGGGCTCATGGAGAACTTGGTTATGCTTATGCAGCAATTAGGGTCGCCATGGGTTACAAACCTATTCTTACAAAAATAACTATTGATAATAAAATTGTTAGAGAAGTAAATCTTTCAACTTTTGCAGTATCAATAACGGACTGCATTAGTGATTTTGAAATGATTCCTGGAAATAATCCAAGAAAAGGTGATTTTGCTATACTCATAGCCAAGGATATCAAAGGTTTAGGTTTAGTTAAACTAATTTTAAAAGCTACTAATGGTAAGCACCTACCAAATAAGAAAGTTGAGATACTTCGAGGTAAACATGTAGTTATTGAGAGTGAGGAACCTCATGTTTGGGAGTCTGAAGGAGAAATTCCCTCAAAAAATGCGACACGAATTGAAGCGCAATACATACCTGATGCTGTTAATCTCATTATCCCTAAAGGTTGGAAATATGGTCTAAGGAAAAAAGTAAGAGACAAAGAAAAGAAGAAAGTCCTAAAAAGACAACCTCCATTTGATTACTGATTTAGATTACAGATATTTTAGAGGCTGTTTTCTCTCGAGCACCTAATGCTTCTAGTATAAAGAACGCAGCATACGAAATAAGCATCAGAAGGGCTCCAACAGCATTTGAAGGGCCAAAATGTCTTTGAGATCGTAATTTATAAAGTGCAACAGTTAATGTTGAAATCGAGCTATTGTTTATAGCAAAAAAATTTGCAACTGTGAATTCTCCAATACTTAGACCAAAAGCAAATGCAATGCCAGCTACTATTGATGGTAATAACAATGGTAAGTATATCTTTCTTAATTTAAAATACCAATTTGCACCCATTGTTTTTGCTGAATCAAGCAACTCTGGATCAATTGTATTCAGACCATTTAGCAGTGCTCTGGTAACAAATGGATAACCCAATAGACCTTGACTAATAATTATGAAAATCCAAGGATTATTAATGAAGAAATCTGAATTAGTGAAAGTCTGCAAAATCCCCAGTGATAATGTTAATGAGGATATTGTAATTGGTAGATATGTAATCAACTCATAAGAAATAGACCGTTTCCTACGTCTTTGTTTTCCTAATGCTACAACAGTTATAACCGCAAGTAGTGTTGCTATTACCGTTGCACCTAAAGCGAAAAGTAAAGTATTCAGTAGGGTTCTAGGGATAGACGTACCTACAGAACTATTAAACTGCAATGTAAAGATCGTCTTGAAATTTCCCAGAGTAAAAGATGCTGTTTGTGGGTCCCAAAATGATTTAATAAATATACTAATCATTGGTGCTAATTCTAACAAAAAACCAAATAAGAGAACAGTAATCAGTAAAATATTTGATTTCTTTTTGAAAAATTTTCTAAAAGAAAGAGGTTCTCCATATATACCTCCTGTTGTAATTGTCTTCTTTTCACGGGTTTGTCTTCGCATATAAATGAGGTAAAACAAAACAATTGATAAAATTACGAATAGCTGTACTAACGCAAGTGCAGCAGCTAAATTAGTTTCGCCAGGATTGTATTCCGAAAAAATTTGGGTTTCAATTGTTTTAAAATCACCTAGAATAATGATGATCCCAAAACTTAGAAAACTAAACACAAAAGTGAGAAGAGAAGCTGTAAGTATCGGTACAAGGAAAAGTGGTAAATATATTCTAAACAATAAATGAAAATTCTTACTACCAGATGTTTTTGCAGCCTCAATAATATCATTATCAAAATTCCTATAATAAGCAGAAATAAAGTGAACAAATAATGGTATATTATAAAATGCATGAGCTAAAACAATAAGAATTAGTTTTGCTCCATTAGAATTCTGTTCTCCAAATATACTCAAAAATCCCATACCAACCAAAACTGAAGGCAAAACAAATGGAACAGTGAAAAAAGTCAGTAAGAATTTTCTCCCTTTAAAATCATACTTACCAAAGAAGTATCCAATTGGAATACCAATAATTAATGAAACTAAGGTACTAAGAGTTGCTTGAGAAAAAGTGATAGCAAATAATTTGTAATAATAACCATCTCTTAGAATAGCTCCAAGATATTGAAAAGTAAATCCATCCCCATCAACAAAACTAGAAATTAAAACTGAAACAACTGGGAACAAGAGAAAAAGTACAATAATTACAATTGGAGCTAACAAGCTCATAATTCTCAACGTCTTTTTTCCAGAGTGCTCCAATTTCATATTCTAAAACCGTCAGTAATTATTATAACTCTATTATTTTAAGGGATTATAAATTTTAAAGGTAAATATGATATATAACAAAACAATATCATATATTAAGGCGAGAGGAACAAAGAAAGTAAAAGGTTTAAGCAATGCCAACAATCGAAGTTCGAAACATCAGCAAAACATTTGAGGATTCCATTGCAATATTGGATATTAGCTTCAAATTAGAAGATGGTGAGCTTGTAACACTTTTAGGTCCCAGTGGTAGCGGAAAAACAACGGTTTTACGACTAATTGCAGGATTAATTGAATCTGATACTGGCGAAATTTTATTCGATGGAGTTGATATTTCAAATGTCCCAACTGAGGATAGAAATATTGGTTTTGTATTTCAATCATACGCTTTATTTCCTCATTTGACTGTTGCTGAAAACATTGCTTTTGGTTTAGAGACTAGAAAGTGGGTAAAAGAGGACATTATCTCTCGAGTCGAAGAGATCCTAGAATTGGTAGGGTTAACAGGTAAAGGTAAACGCTATCCAAGAGAATTGAGCGGGGGAGAAAAATCACGAGTTGCATTAGCTAGAGCTTTAGCTCCTAAACCATCACTGTTACTTTTGGATGAACCACTTTCAGCACTTGATATGTCCCTAAAAGAATCTCTAAGAGATATTATAAGAGAAATTCAGCAAAAAGTTCAGGTATCAACTATTTATGTAACACATGATCAGAAAGAAGCTATGGAAGTATCGGATAGAATAATTCTCCTAAATGAAGGACAAATTGTTGAGTCTGGCACACCTCAAAAACTCTATCTAACTCCAAAGAAGCAATTTACTGCTGAATTCTTGGGTGTAACAAATCTTCTAGATGGTACTCTCAGAAAGAAGAAAAACCAATTCATTTTTGAAACATCATTTGGGTTATTGGAAATTCTTGCACCGAGTGATCGTTTAATCTTAGAAGAAAGGATAGCAATTTTTCCGGAACACATCAGCGTTTCAACTAAAAAAATGAATCAAATAAATGAATTCCCAGCAATAATTAAGAAATCATCTTTTGGTGGACCATACATTGATCTAATAGTCACTGTGAACTCTACAGATTTAGAGGTACAAATAACAAGTTCTCAAATTGATAAAATGTACAAAAAGGGTCAGAAAGTTTTCATTTCCATTCCAAAAGAATATATTCTTTTTTTGGAGAATTGAAATGAAAATTAAAATATGGAAATAGTTCTCTACAAGATAGATTATCTTTCTTATAATCTAAACAATTGTAAAGCTTCTATTTCACTAACGCCTTCTATTTTCTCTAAAATTTCTTCAAGATGATCCTGTAATCCATCTTGCTCTGCAAAATTAATGTCAACGACAAGTGCTACTAAGCCAAAAGCGATCGGTCTTTCCCCACTTGCTGTCACCTTCATATCTTCAGGGAGTGCTTTTATAATTCGTTCTTTAATCACTGCAGGTTTTATCTCTGGTTCTTCCGGTAGGATTTTGTATGTTCCAACAATTCTTGCCAATTTTTTTTGTCTCCTTTCTAATTTATCTTACAAATAATCTGCATTTTTGATTTCAGTCGTATTGAGTTTGCTTTAATACTCTTTCCATTTGGTAATTAATTCTTGATAGGAACTATAGTAAGCACTATTTTCTTATCATCAATTTCCCATTTCGATGTTACTCCCTGCTTCACAACACCGGTTTTTATCGTTACTGAAAGTGTTTCAGTTTTAATATAATCGACCCATGTTTCAATAGCTTCTTTTATTTCATTGTCTCCTTGGTAATAGAGTTTAATGTTTTGAGTATATTCCAAATCAGCCTCTTTTCTCATGGATTGGACACGTCTAATAATGTCTCTAACAAGTCCTTCTTGTATTAATTCTGGTGTGAGCTCAGTGTTGATAAATACTTGACCACCTTCAAAAGCAGCGTCTGCATATCCTTTTCTTCCGCTTGAAATGATCTCTACATGTTCCTCAAGAATCTTGAAAGATCCAACTTCTGTCTCAATTGTAAAAACATGATTTTTCCTTAATTCTTGAGCAGCTTTATGTGCTTTCTTTCCTTTGAGATTCTTGATGGCATCACCAACATCAGGGGTGTCCTGCTTGAAAGTAGGACCAAGAATTTTGAATTTCGGTTTAAAGGTGTAGTCAACCATTTCGGAGAGTTCAGATTGGAATGTAACTTTCTTGACATTTAGTTCTTCCATGATTTCATTTAGAAATTGTTTTGCCATTTTTTGTAGTGGGATTGAGCATCCAACAATTAGTTCTTGAATTGGCAATCTAACTTTTATATTCGCTTTTGCTCGTGCAGCTCTTCCCGCTTCAACAATTGCGATAGAAAAGTCCATAGCTTCTTCTAATTGGGGATTAATTTCTTTTGCATTTTTGGCAGGATATCCCTCAAAATGAACACTAAGATGTTTTTCTTTCTCCTTTCCTTTATACAATCTTTTTACGAGATTTTGATAAATCTCTTCAGAAGCGAATGGAATGAATGGTGCCAGAAGCTTGCATAGTGTAACAAGAGTTTCGTACAAAGTTATAAGTGCATCATTTTTGTCTTTTGTAATTTTAGCACTCCAAAATCTCCTTCGAGAGCGTCTAACATACCAATTACTCAAGTGTTCAACAATGAATTCGTCAATAGCAGCAGATGCTTTATGAGATTGAAATTCATCTAGATTGTTTCTTACAATGATAATTAAGGAATTCAACTTTGAAATTAACCATTGATCGAGAACTGATCTCTCTGTTACTTTACTATTAATTGTTCTTGGGTCAATATTGTCAATATTTGTATTCGTTATAAAGAACGAGTAAACATTCCATAATGTATTAAAGAAGCGTCTACGAACATCCTCAATAATTTCTTGAGAAAACCTTGTGGGATTCCAAACAGGAGATGAAAAGAAATACCATCTCATAGGATCAGCACCAATTTTCTCATAAACTAAGGAAGGCAAAACAACATTCCCAATATGTTTGCTCATCTTCACTCCTTGTTTATCGAGAACGTGACCCATAGTTAAGCAATTCAGATAAGATGGTTTGTCAAATAACGCAGTGCTAATTGCTAGTAATGTGTAGAACCACCCTCTTGTTTGATCAATAGCTTCAGTAATAAAATCAATTGGGAAATGATTTTCAAAATTCTCTTGATTCTCAAATGGATAATGCCATTGAGCAAATTGAGATGCCCCGGATTCATACCAACAATCGATAACAAATGGTTCTCGTTTCATTTTCTTTTTACATTTCGGACAATAAAGATTGATTTCATCGATCCATGGTTTATGAAGCTCAAAATCCTCGGGTAAATCTTTTTTCATAAACGATTTTAATTCCTCAATACTACCTATACACTCAATATTGTCACAAGAACAAACCCAAATTGGTAGTGGTGATCCCCAGAATCTTTCCCTGCTTAATGCCCAATCAACAATATTATCTAAGAAATCCCCGAAACGTCCATGCTTCAAATGAGCAGGAACCCAATTTATTTGTTCATTTGTAGCGAGAATGTTTTCACGTAGAGTGCTCATTCTTATTAACCATGCTTCTCGAGCATAATACATGGTTGGGGTTTTACAACGCCAACAAAAACCACTTGTATGTTTTTC
>JAGMDP010000037.1 GCA_023128635.1 Candidatus Heimdallarchaeota archaeon
GCATCTTTAATGAACATTCCAGCCCAGGGAGTAATTTCTTCTGTGAATTTTCCATTAGTTTCAACTGGTTGTAAAAATGGCAAATCTTTCTGAAGTGCTAACTCATAATCATCAGGTCCAAAAGCTGGTGCAGTATGAACAATACCTGTTCCTTCCTCAGTACTTACGAAATCTGCAACTACAACTCGGAATCCTTTGTTTTTGTTTTTTGCAGGGAGTTTTGCATAAGGAATTAGTTGTATGTATTTCATTTCCTCTAATTCTTTACCTTTTATTTTCTCAAGTATTTCATAATCTTTCTCTGGAAAAATAGCTGCTACTCTATCTTCCGCAAGATAGTAAATTTCATTCTCTCGTTTAATTTTAACATACATAATATTCTTTCCAACAGCTAAACCTACATTGGAAATTAATGTCCACGGTGTTGTTGTCCAAGCGAGGAAATAAGTATCCGGTTGACCTTCTACACTGAATTTTACAGTAATAGATGGATCTTCTGTTTCCTTTAATCCTTGAGAATACTCATGACTACTAAGAGTTACTTCGCATCTTGGGCACGATGGAATTACTTTATGTCCTTTTATGAGGAGACCTTTCTTCCAAAGCTCCTTCAAGCTCCACCAAACAGATTCGATATAATTGTCCTCCATAGTTATGTAGGCGTTTTCCATATCTATCCAGAAACCTACGCGCTTGGTCATGTCTTCCCATTCTTTGACATACTTCATGACCGATTTTCTACACATACTATTGAATTCTTTAACACCATAATCTAAAATCTCAGGTTTGGAGTTTAATCCTAATTGCTTTTCTACTTCGATTTCTACTGGTAAACCATGACAATCCCATCCTCCAATAAGTGGGAAAACAAAAAAACCATCCATTGTTTTGTATCTGAGATATAAATCCTTCAAACATCTAGTCAATACATGACCGACGTGCGGTAAACCATTTGCAGTGGGGGGTCCTTCTAAAAAGATGTATTTCTTGAGATCTTTTCTTTCCTCTCGGAGTTTATGAAATACTTCCTCTTTATCCCAATATTTTAGAATGTTTTCTTCAATCTTTGGCAAGTGTACGAAGGTTTTTACTTCTTTGAAAAGAGCCATTTTGTTTTGACCTCGATTATTAAAATGAAAGATAGCTGAATTCTGTTTGTCTTCTTTTATTCGGAAAATCTTTGGAAGCTTTAAAGGTTTTTTGATGATATAGTTTTCCATGAAACAGTTAAATTTTGACAAATTATCCGAAACCATTATGAAATGCTTTTTCCAATATTTAGAATATGCTGGAAACTAGTGAAACACAAGAAAATATCGAAGATGTTCCTCAAGAAAGTGAATTACAATCTTATCTAGAACAAGAAATCTTTGTTGAACCTAAACGTAAAGTTACTTGGCGATCCTTCATAAGAATTAGTGGTTTTACTATTACATTTGTTTCTCTCGCTTTGATTTCCATGATAATTGGGTTAGTTATGTATTATGGGTTTTCAGGTACTATGGTAAGAAATGCTGGTTTCTGGATAATTTTTGTAGGTGTTGGCTTATTTCTCCTAACAATTATCTTTGGTTTTGAACGAGTGGATTAAACTAAGCACAAAAATTAACAAAATATGAAGAAAGAAACTACTCGAAGTTATTTCTGAAAATCCTCTTCAGACCATGAAGAAACACGAATACTCTCACTTTTGCATTTTGGACACACAGTTCTTTGAAAAACAAGTCCATCATCTTCAACTTGGATATATTCTGCTTTATCGAATCGATGATTACAATCATTGCATATGTATACATCTGGTCTCCAAACGTCAGTAGTTTTCTTGCTTTTCTTTGTCATGAACATGCCCCAGAGATAATTAATTGTAAATATGTTCTAACTGTACCTTTAATACATTTTTTGGTTTAAAGTCATATACTTGCTGATTTTTTTTTCAAGTTCTATTTTGA
>JAGMDP010000038.1 GCA_023128635.1 Candidatus Heimdallarchaeota archaeon
TATGTCTTTATGGCGAAATAAAACTAATCGAACAATCCTAATATCCTCAATTTTCTTAGTACTTATATTAGCATTAATAATTTTCATTTCATTCTTTAATATTGAAGAAAATCCAGTACCAAGTTTAAATTGGTTATTCATTGATGCTGTAATGTTTACCTTTGTAATTTTGCTCTTCTGGGGATTATACTTCAATATTTTGTTATTGATTGGCAGTTTTCGAGAAAAAATGAATGCTCTCCCAGGTTGGGTAGAAGTCGTCATTACTATGATAATTACATTACTTCCAGCAATTTTCATAGGGAATACCGGAAATTTCTCAACTAAATGGGTTGTATTTGGTGGAACAGCTCTTGGAGTTGTATTGATAACCTTATGGTTTATCATGTCAAGTACACCCAAAGAAGATGCTACTGCGAACGCATGATAGCATAGCTCTTCTAACTTCATTCTTTTATTTCAAAACTATCCTTAATTTGTAACATATCAATGTCAATATCATTATTTTTCAGAAAAAAAGTTAAATTCTATTCGCTCTTGAAGTAAAACTTATTTACTCATGATATTTCAAATTGACATGAAAGGCAAAAAAACCTAAAAATCAGCCTAAACCAAGTACCATAGGATGGTTTCGATCACCCTATACATTTACTCTTTCGATTGGGCTGAGTCCCTATTAACTTGCACGCTGGAATCAGCATCCTTTTGATTCAAGCAGTGAGGAAGTATCTTTTCATTGGAAAGACCCAAGGGACATTGAAAGGTATTTTTGCTTTGCTAAAACTTACTAAAAGTAAGAAAAAAAGAAATAATAGGTGAAAATTATGTCCCACGATTCAGGTGAAAGACGGCAATTTATAGATCTAGAAAAGAAAGCTCTTGTTAGATATACATACCGTAATCAGAAATTTGAAATTATCGTGGATCCTGAAGCTGCGTTGAATTATAAAAAAGGTGAAGAAATTCCAATAAGTGATATTGTAGAAGGATACATGGTTTTTCACAACGCTACAAAAGGAGAGAAAGCTTCCGAAATAATTCTGGAACAAACTTTTGAAACTGATAATGAAGAAGAAATTGTAAAAATCATCCTAGAAAAGGGTGCCTTGCAATTAACACAAGCACAAAGAAAGAAGCTTTTGAAAGATAAGATTGATGAAATAATCAACTTTATCCATGTTCATTGTATAAATCCCCAAACAAACAAACCACATCCACCCGCTCGTATTGAATCTGCTATGGATGAAGCTGGTGTAAACATAGATTATGTTCTCCCTGCAGAAAAACAAGCTAAAGACATCATTAAACAAATTCAACCAATTATTCCAATTAGGTTAGAATCAGTTGTTTTAGCTGTTAAAGTCACAGCTGACTTTACTGGTCCTGCGTATGGCATTGTTGCAGGTGCGGGTGAAATACTTGAAGATCAATGGGGAAATGATGGATCATGGTATGCTAAAATTGAGATGCCTTCTGGTAAACAAGCTGATTTTCTTGATAAAATTAATCAACTAACCAAGGGTAAAGCCGAAGTGAAAATAGTAGAAAGAAAAAGTGAATAAGAAAAATTATGATAATAAGGAGTAATAATGTATGCCCGTTTTAATAAAAGATAGATCCATGGTCACCCCCGGTGAAGCTATCGCTGAAGGTGAATACATGTTAGGGTCTAATGTCTTTAGAAAGGAAAAACAGATTATCTCGCAAGTAATAGGTCTTGTAACTATAAAAGATAATCAAATTAGCGTTGTTTCTTTAAAAGGAAAATACTTTCCAAGAGTTGGAGATTTAGTAATAGGAAAAGTTACCGATGTCTCACTAAGTTCTTGGATGGTAGATATTGAGAGTCCTTATCCCGGAATAATACGAACTTCATCATCTCTTGATAGAAGATTTGATCCAGTTAAAGATCAAACTAGAAAAATCTTTGATGTTGGAGATATTGTTGTAGCAAAGATTTTTTCCTTTGATAGAACACGAGATCCACAATTAACATTGAGAAATGATAATCGATCACAAAGCGGTCCATATTTAGGAAAGCTTACTGGTGGTAGAGTAATAAAAGTCAGTCCTTCTAAAATACCAAGACTCATTGGTAGAAGAGGTAGTATGATTTCAACAATCAAACAATACACTAATTGTCGCATGATAGTTGGACAAAACGGTTGTGTCTGGTTCAAAGGAAATAACTTTGAAGATGAATTTTTAGTTCTTCAAGCAATCGAGAAAATAGATCGAGAAGCTCATACTTCCGGATTGACTGATAGGGTAAAAGAATTCTTAGAAGAAATGGTTAAGGATAGAAAACCCCCAACCAAAACTCCGAAAGAAGAGAAACCAGCTGAAAAGAAATCTGCTGGGGAAAAGAAAGCATGAAAAGCTATCACGAATGTTTCGGTGAAAAAAATGGCTAAAGAAAAAGAAAAAACAGTATTAATAACAAAAGATGGAACTCGGCACGATGGTCGAAAAAAGGAAGACATAAGAGAAATAAAATTTGAAGTAGGTGTCTTAGATCGTGCTGATGGTTCATGTTTAATCAATTGGGGCAGAAATAAAATATTAGCAGCAGTATATGGTCCTAGAGAATTACATCCAAAACATATGCAAATGCCAGATAAGGCATTAATTCGATGTGAATATCGTATGGCGACCTTCTCTGTTCCTGATAGAAAAAGACCTGCTCCTAATAGAAGAGAAAGAGAAATATCTAAAATTTTAGGCGAAGCGCTTAAACCGGCAGTATTTGATTACTTATACCCCCGATCAGTTATCGATGTGTTCATTGAGGTTATACAAGCTGATGGTGGTTCTAGATGTGCAGCTGTAACTGCAGCTTCCTTAGCAATAGCAGATGCAGGTGTACCAATGAAAGACTTAGTTGCTGGATGTGCAGCAGGAATTTTAGATGGTCAAGTCGTT
>JAGMDP010000039.1 GCA_023128635.1 Candidatus Heimdallarchaeota archaeon
TTTCCAAAACGATTCACAAGACTTAGAACTTTCTTTTAGAAAATTAGCAGTAGACATTTTAATTGAAAATGAAAATAACTATTTTATAAAAAAACAATAGAAAAACGAGGAAAATTTCCTCGTATTTCAAATTGAATTTAATTCGTGATTTTGTTTGCTTTACCTATACGATTAAACGTTATAATTCCAGTTACCATGCCAAGAATAGGCGATGCTAAGAATTTCAATGCCCAAAATGCAGCCAGTATAAATGACAAACTTGTAATTGCTTCAATAGTCATTTGAGATCCCCAGGTCAATAGAAGTAAAAGTAAGATACTTGCAAAAGCACCTATAACGAAATTCACAAGTCCAAAAGCATTAAGAAGACCACCACGCTGTAGTTTACCACTTGAAACCAATACTTTTGCGGTATAAAATAATGCTAAAGCAAATAAACCATATCCACAAGTCAATAGGAATGTAGTGTTACCAAAGAAGCCTAAAAAGAACTCAAAGATGTCTCCACCAGCAGGTACTGGATTAAAGAGACCTAAACTAGTCACAAAGTTGATTCTTGGATATATTCCAACTCCAATCCACAGGAGCCAAAAACCTGAAGCAACAAAACCTTGAACTTTTTCTTTAATTGATAATGAAAACAATATCAAACCTACAACACATAATATTGCAGCAGTAAAGTCAAGATAGTATACGATTGAGAATGCTCTGAAAAGATTAGTTGTAGCAGATTCCAAACCAGGATTTCCTCCTGGACCGCCCACATTTATAGCTAAAGCCAATGCCATAAAGATTATTAACATTGGTAGAATCATAATGTTTTGGATAAAAAGTGTGAAAAATCCTATTCTAAGAAGCAGTGGATTGAATTTAGAGGGTTCTACTCTTGTTTCTATTTCCTCAATTTCTTCTTCTTCTTCCTCTTCTTCTAGCTTTTTCGGAACATCAGGTTTCTTTCTTGTTTTATCAATAATTGTTTGTACAATCATTACTAAAGGAACAAGAATTACAACACCAATATTCAAATAGAACCAAGTAATTGGTTCTGCGGATTCATTGAACTGATTTGTATGTATTTGATCGAAAGTGGGATTAACAGAATTTTGTTTAAATCCATTTGGAATATAGGTTTTGCTTATTGATTGCGCACAAATGCTAAATTGAACGAAAATTAAAGTTGATAATAATACTAACAAAGTAACACTAAGTGTTTTCTTACTCACCATTTGAATAACCCACTATAATTGAATAATTACTCGTAATATACTTTTCTCCCTTTTACAATCTACTGGGTAATGCTAAAAAATATAAAAAAACAATTGGTGCGAGGGGCGCGATTCGAACGCACGAACCTCTACAGGAAAGGATTTCCCATCAGGTTACCAACGACATACGCCTGTTTGTTCCAGTTATGCACTGGGGATCTTGAGTCCTTCGCCGTTGACCACTTGGCTACCCTCGCGAATTTGTTCCCAATAGAGGGAAAAAAGGGTGAAAGAGCTATGGAGATTACTCCATGCCCAGGAAGCCCCGCACAGCAGGACTTATTTCTGCTAATCTTTCTTTAGCGATAATTTCTGAATACTGCTTGATAATACCCGTCGTCAGCAGAATACCCGTGCCCGTTCCCAGAGCACCCAGGAAGTCTGCAAATCCGGCCAGAAGTCCAACAAAGAAACCACCCAGTAAAGCTGCGATTGGAATGTATCTTTCAAGGTATTTCTCTAGTACTTTGGGGTTTCGTCTGAAACCAGGAATCTGCATATCTGCATCTAGGAGCTGCTTCGCAACATCTCTCGGACCCATACCAGCCGTTTCTAGCCAAATAGCTGAAAAGATCATACAAGCACCTACCAGTATCACGATGTAAATTAGAGCCCGCATAGGATCATCTATGACTTGTGAGATTCCCCGCGGAGCCGTAGTATAATAAACCAGACCTCCTGCTGGCATAGGCTGCTCTCCCGTAAAGTCCCAACGACCCAGAAGATCGACTATCGGATTGCCTTGCATCCGCTTGTACAGTATCTGGGAGATAAAGTACACATTCGCAAACAACGCTGACGCCAGTATTACCGGTATGTTAGACGTGTACAGAAACTTGATGGGATACCGCGCCGGTATCTTGTACTTCGCATGCGAAATCGGTATCTCAATCCGCATCGATTCCACATAGATAACCAGGCCGAAAACAATAATCGTAGCCAGAAAAGCTATAATATCGGGATTTATAGGCCGATAAACCACATTGATAAATTTCTCACCATTAGTTAAACCGTAGAAGAATGCTATGACAGCGCCATAGTATTTTCCGGCTGGATTTGCACCAATCCCTTCTGTAAAGGCGAATAACCCATTTAAGATATTAAACGAAACACCAGCAGCAATGAATAATGATATTCCTGAACCTAAGCCATAGCCTTTCTGTATCAGCTCATCCATCAGCATAACCACTAATCCCGCGGCCAGCAGTTGTAAGAAGATGAGTGAACCAGTTAATAGGGAGATGTCTTCTCCATAAGCACCACCGAAGATGTATGCACCAGCCTCGAAGAGAATCATTAAGACACTCAAGACTTTTTGGGCACCAGTATAGAGTGCTCGTTCTTCAGGATTGTTAAAGTCAACTTTAATGATTTGGCTACCGACTAATAACTGCATAATCAAACCTGCAGTTACGATTGGTCCAATTCCTAATTCTCCCAATGTACCTCTTTGAGAGGCGAGAATTGCTCTCATAGCAAAGAATGGATCTGCTTGACCAGCGGCTGTTTCAATTCCATACAATGGTACACTTATCATGATGAAATAAACCACTAGACAGACAATCGTCCAAACAGATTTTTCCTTAAAGGAAACTGTTCGATCAGGTTTTTTTACTTCAAACGTAAGATGAGTGAATGGTTTGAATACTCTCAAGAATCTACTTGTCATAGGGTTCACGTCTTATGCTAGTATATCGATGCCTTATCCTAATGTTCTTTATAATATATTATTGCGAAACCTTTAGGTTTTTTAGCATTTCGGAGAGTTTGAGCTTTTATTATTCAAAACTTTTTGCTTTAAATTAACCTAATTATTTCAGATTTCTTTAAAGAGGTCTAGACGAAGACTTTATAAAAGTTTACATTTCATTTTCGATTATTACTCAGCGGAATTTGAGTAAAGAATAAGATTGCGAGTTAAAACTTTTAGTTTTAACTTTTAATATTAAATCCCAAACGAATCATAAAAGGAGATCCCCGTGATATCAGAAGTCGATCAAATCGTCGTAAAATTATCAGAACTCGAGAAACAAGCAAGTGAGCTTAGAGTCTCTCGAGATAAACTCAACACAGAAGCTCGAGAAAAAGCTGATAGAAGAGACGTATTAAATAAGAAAATGGCTGAACTTATAGCCAAAGTCAAAGATCATCAAATTCAAAGAGACGATGAAAACAATAAAGTCCAGGAATACAAAGTAAAGCGAGAAGAAGTTCGAAAGAATCTTGCGGAAGCCAAGAAAGAAGTCGATCAAATCAAAGAAACCGAAGATTTAGAACCATTACCAAAACCACCTATCCCAGAGAAAGTTCTACGAAGAAATCTCAAGCAACTTGAATGGAAAATTCAAACTGAAATCCTACCTTCAGATGAAGAAAAACGACTTGTTACAGAAATTGCTGCTCTACAAGAACAACTTGAAGAAGCAGAAGGCATAAGAGCTCTTCGTCAGGAAAGAAATGCTCGATTCAGTACTTTTGAAGGTCTAAAAGCTGAAATGAACCATTATCATAAAGCAGTTATTAGAACTGCAAAATCTTCTCAAAGACATCATCATGAAATGAGCAAATTATTTTCTGAAATCGATGAAATTCGCAAAGAAGCTGACCAGTGTCATAAAGATTTTATTGAAACAAAAAAAGTCGCAGATGAAACTCACAAACAATTCATTGAACGCATTAAAGCAAAAGAGAAGCATCAAAAATCATTACAGAATATTAGGCAAAAAGCACGAGTAGACCATTTCAGAGAAGTGAAAGAAACAATTGAAGCTCGGGCAGAAAAAGCTTTAGAGAAATATAAGGCAGGCAAGAAGCTTTCCTTAGAAGAATTTAGTATGCTTGTTGAACGAGGTTTAGTTTAATACCTCGTTAAAATTGCTTATTTATTCACTTGAAAATAGGATAGTTATTTTCCCAATAAAATACTTCTTTATTTTAAACTAGTCTAGATGAAACACTTTTATCTATTTTGAAGAGATATGCTCGAGTAAAACCATAATGGTATTCTTTACTATGTATAAGTTTGAATCCTTGGTTTTCTATATACTTTATTTGGTCAATCATCATAAATCTTGCAGCAGATTCATCTTCTATTAATCTTAAAGCATAATACACAAAATTCAAATCGAAAGTTGATTTTTCTGGTAGTTTAAAATCAAAAACAAGTAAACGACCCGTGCCTTTTAAAACACGTTTTATTTCTTTGAGCACGACTTTTACTAATTGTGTTGGTATTTCGTGAAGTGCTAGGAATGAGTTCACAAAATCAAAAGATTGGTCAGGAAAATCCAATTTTGTGCAATCACCAACACGAAAATTTACGTTTGCCGTTTTTTTTGTGTTCTTGATAGCAAAACTAATCATTGCAGGATTTAGATCAATTCCCGTAACCCTTCCTTGCTTGAAATAGGAAGCCAAAAATTGAGTTCCTTTACCGTTTGCACAACAGATATCTAATACTTCTTCATTTCCTTTCGCTTTTATGAATTCGGTGAAAAATATTCTCCTAAAGGCTTTTTCTGTAAAACCACCACCTAATATGTACAAGAATCCTGTAATGAAACTGTAAAGATGGGCTATTATGTCATAATTGATGTTTCGAGATTTCACCTTAATACCATCTCCGGAGAAGGTATATCTATACCTGCAAATTACTAATAAATTACTTTGATTTAAATGACTCTAAGATAAATTAGTGTAAAACTCTTAATAACAGACAAATTTTGTAACGAGGCATATTTTATGAATCACATTAAAAAAGACACAGAGAAGGTTGAGGAGTTAAATATTGGTCCAATAATTGTAAGTGCTTGCTTGTTAGGGATTAATTGTGTCTATGATGGTTCAAGTAATAAAAATAAACAAATTTTGGAATTAATGGATAAACACCTTTTGATCCCAGTTTGTCCAGAACAATTAGGTGGTTTATCAACTCCAAGAGATCCACAAGACATTATTCGCGGATCAGGTGAAGATGTTTTACAAGGAAAAGCAAAAGTTGTAACGATAAATGGTAATGATGTAACTGAAAATTTCAAAAAAGGAGCATTAGAAGTTTTAGAAGTAGCAAAACTGAATAAAGTGAAAATAGCCCTTCATGTGGAGTTCATTTTATTTATAATGTAAAACAAAATCAGAGGTTTAAAACTTCAGGGAAAGGGGTCACTACTGCCTTACTATTAGAAAATAATTTACGAATTCTGTCAGAAAAGGAGTTTGAAGAAAACAGTCTTATTGATCTAGTCTAGCTTCTGAAAATCATTCTTGACAATCATTGTAAAATCGGGCAATTTCCCTTTATACGTTGGTTTTATCTTACTGAAGCGCTTTAACTCAGGTGAGATAAATAGGTCCTCATTATCTGGTCTTAATGGAGCATAAAATGTCTTCATGCCTATTTTTGTCGGGCTGTAAACATCACCCATAAATTCATTCCCAACCATTATACACTCACCGGGTTTTTTCTTGATTTTCTTCAAGATCTCTAGATAGAATTCTTCACGAGGTTTTGAAAAATGCATGTTCTCAGCATGAGTAACCAATTTAAACGTAAACTCTCCCATTCCACTCCACATCAACCGTTTCATAATTGCGGCTTCAGTAAAAACAGGAGTTGTTGCTATAACAACAGTATGACCTTTATCAAAACATGTCTGAACCGCTTCTTGTGAGCCTTCGGCAGGTCTAACAAATTCTTTCAATTGATTATAATCAGTAGCATAAAAATCTTTGAAATCTTCATATAGTTTCTTCTGTGGTTTTTTGTAGCGTTTTGACATTTCCTTCATGAAGGTCTTAACTGCTAATTCCCGAGGTGATCTACTGAGCATAACTTTTGTTGTGATATCTGTCAAGGAATTGTAAAAAAATTGTAATTCAAACTCAGAAAAAAACCGTTCATGCAGCATTTTGAAGTATTTTTGACTAAACTCAATTTCATCGATCGAATTTAATGTTGAATCCATATCAAAGAGAACGGTTGTTATGGTCATAGTCATCTCCAAATTAACTGGCAAATACTAATATCAACATTTATCTAGATGAAAAGCTTTTCCTATTTTGCATAAACCAATTAAATCTTGGGCGATTTTAATAAGGAATTCTGGAAATCAAAAGAAAGAGTTTTAATTCTTAAATCTAGACATCGAATATAGTAAGCATAGATATAGCTGCAAGAGTGAATTAGTTTGAAGAAACAAATAGAAACACAAAACGAACGACCAAAAGATGAAATTTCATTAGATTATGTCGGAATTACTAATTTCAAGACTTTATTAGTTATAACCAGAAATGGCAAAACATTTCATCTTGCACCCTTAATTGAAGCCACAATGAATCTTCCTGCAAACATGAAAGGAGCACATATGTCTCGTATTAGTGAATCCATTGTTGAAATTATAAACGACGAGAGAAATGCTCACAATTCAGTTGAGGAATTATCTTTACAAGTCTTAAGGAAATTGAAAGAAAAACACCCATTTACAAGAGCTCATCTCTCACTCAATTTTGATTTCTTTTATGAAACTGAAACACCTAAAAGTAAGAAAAAAACCTTTGAAGTGACAAACGTTACTGTGGAAACTTGGCTAGAAGAAGGTGTGGAAGATCAATTATGTATTTCAGTTGAATATATAGGGAATACAGTTTGTCCACATGCAATGGAAAACAATCCCGAGAATAAAACACATATTCAAAGAGCCCTTGGCAAGTTATCTGTTAAAGGTGAAATGAGTCAATTGCCTTCATTTGAATCAATGGTAAAAGTACTAAGAAAATCATTTCCTGCAGAAACATATTCCATACTTAAAACAGAAGACGAGCAAAGCATAATTGATTGTATGCATGATAACCCCATGTTTGTTGAAGATGTTTGTCGAAGCATTATAGCAAAAGCTATACAAGAATTTAGTAATTTGAAATTGGAGTTAACTGCTAGTGTAAAGAGTCTTGAGAGTATTCACAAACACGATGTTATTGCTAAAGGTTCTGCAAAAACATATGGAAAATAATTAATATCAAAATTCCAGTTTCATTTTAGATGCTTAAAGTGCTTGTAATTGTCTATAATGGATACTCTAGCTTGTTTATGTTTTTCGAAAAATACCTGGATAAACTCCCAATCTAATTGTCCAGTTTGCCAAACTTGGTTCTTATTTGGCCCTATTTCTGTTTTTATGATTAATCCATTATGATGATACTTCTTCCATTTAAGCCCATAACAGAAATTACCAAGAGAATAAGCAACAGCTTTGTTTCCTTTTGTTGTCGGATATAATGATATTGGTTGTGGAGTATGTGCATGATGACCTAAAATCAAGTCCCAAGTATCTAGTAATTTCTTTGCTAATTCAACTTGAGTTGGCCAAGGATAGAATTGTAATTCAAAACCCCAGTGTGGATATAATATGTTGAATTTCGCATCTTTGTTATAATAATTAGAAATTTCTTCTTTATTAGAAATGAACGA
>JAGMDP010000004.1 GCA_023128635.1 Candidatus Heimdallarchaeota archaeon
AAATCTCTTGTGGCTTTTGTTATTGCTCGTATAGTAATTACTCTGGTCAAATATTCTCCTAGAAACCAAGTAAGAAAATTGAGAACCATATTTGTGATTACTAGAGCAATAATTATCCCAATCGAAGTATCTGCTTCTATTGCCATATCAAATAGTCTACCAATGATATAAGGGGGGGCAAGTGTCAAAGCAGTATTTATTACAATAAATATTGTAGTAATCAAGATTGCTCGTTTGTATGGAGAAATATAATGCATCATTTGTTGAGTAAGTTCTTTATCAGTGAATTTTCTTTCACTCTCTTCTTCACTTCTCCCAACACCAAACCAAGACATTATATTGATCCTCCTGCTGCACTATCAACTGTTTCTGGTTCTATTGGTGGTAAATCTAAGTGACGACCGAACACTCTTCGGTAATCTTCACTCGTTTTAAGTAGCTTCTCGTGAGATCCTTGAGCTACGATTACTCCTTTCCGTAAAACAATAATCTTATTGGCTCGCTTAATTGTAGCAAGTCTATGTGTTATTATAAACACAGTTCTATTTTCAAGTAAATTATCCATTGCTTTCTGTATTTTCTCTTCTGTTTGCGCGTCAATTGCTGAAGCAGAATCATCAAGAATCAATATTTTCGGGTCAGCTAGAAATGCTCGAGCTATGGCAATTCTCTGTTTTTGACCTCCAGATAATGTAACACCTCTTTCACCGACAAGTGTTTCATAACCTTCTTGGAAGGTCATAATGAATTCATGAGCTTGAGCAGCTTTTGCATATTCTACGATTTCTTCATCCGAAACTTCTCGATCAACACCGTATTTTATGTTTTCCTTTATTGTAGTAGAGAATAGAAAGATATCTTGCTCTATTACTCCAATATTTTTCCTTAATGACTCAAGAGTAAGATCTTGAATGTTATTACCATCAATTAAAATCTCTCCGGAATCTACGTCATACATCCTCGCTAATAATTTTGTAATTGTAGATTTCCCACAACCTGTTGGTCCAAGAATTGCGACAATATCTCCTGGTTGTGTTTTAAAGTTAATACCTTCCAAAGTATCTCGAATTATTATTTCAGGTTTCACTTCTTCAATAATCTCTTTCTTTTCACTCGTGACTTTTTTATCTCTTAGCTTATGATAACTGAAATCCACATCTTTGTATTCAATAACACCTTTCACATCTTTTAATTTGAAAGCTTCAGGTTTCTCAACTATGATTTCTTCTTCTTTCATTGTTCCAGTAATTCTTTTCGCTCCTGCTATTCCCATATGAGTTAAGAATAATACCCATGAGATCATATATGTTGGATTATAAAGCTGCATTAGTACTCCAACGATTATTATTGCTTCTCCGCCTGTCATCAATCCTTGCATAATAAACCAAACACTCAATCCTATTGCAGCTGTTATTGTTATGGAGAGAATTAAAGGTGGGAAGTAACGTGCTTGTTGTACACCACGATCTATTATATCATCTCTCAATGTATCTACTTCTTTCTGAAATCTTTTGGTTTCATGTCTTTCCGCTGTAAAAGCTCGAACAACTCTAATTCCTGAAACATTCTCTTGTAAGTGAGCATTGCAAACACCAAACTGGGTTTGTACTTTTTGTGTTAAAGGAGCCATATTTCTAGCATATCTATTAAGTGTCCAAATGTAGAATGGAATAAAGGCAATAACCATGAGACCAATTTGCCATTTATACCAAAATATCATCCCAAAAGCAATCCCCGCAGTAATTATTGCTTGAGTTATCATTCGTAATCCTGGTGATATGGTTGCATTAATTATTCTAACATCAAAAGTTGCTTGGGACATTAGCTCCCCGACTTTAGCAGTATCATGGAAAGCCATTGATTTACTTTGCACAGAAGCGTAGAAATCTTCTCTAATTGACTTTTCAGTATGTTGTGCTAAGTATTCATTTAGTATTCCAATGACTATATTAACTACGAATCCAACGATTCCTGTTAGAAAAATACCAAAGATAATCCAAAGAATCTCATAATCGACTATAATTAAAGATAAGAAATCTACCACAGGTGTAGTTGGTATTTGCTCGTATTTTGACCATAATAAGTCAAATAGAAGTCCAGTCAGAAATGGTCTGGCCATAGTAATAGCTATTGATACTATGGTTCCAATAATAATTGTGATGGCAATAGCTGGTTTTCTAAAGACTTGTTGAAATAACCATTTTATGTGAGAATCCGGAATTTCTCTAATATCCAATTGCAATTTAGAAAGTTGATCATCATTTGCATTGGATTCTGTATTTGCTTGAGAGATTATCTACACCTCATACAACACATACCATCTACTTTTAATTCATAAATTTGCTTGTTTATTTTTAATCTTTGGATAACTCAAATTAACTTGGTTTAATTTTGAAAAAAACAAATAAAACTATAGTAAAAAAGAGTGTTTCTATTCGTAAATTTGTATATTTTATTACTTACTAGGATTTCCATTTGATGCTGTGCCATTGAATGTAGGTTTCTTTATGAAGAAATCGAAGTAGAATAAGAACCAAGTTATAACTATAAAAATAGAATAAACAAATGTGAATATACCGACAGGTAATGCATCAGAAGCAAAAGTGATGTATATAACATACACTGGAATTAATGCTGAACCTGCAATCAACATTCTCATTAGCTGTTTCTTTCTATCAGACATAAAAGACAAATGTCATTATTTCCCCTTGTTCTTTAAATCTCAAATAAATTAACTTATTCTGAAATATAAACATGTTCTTATATACTTTAATTTAATTGCGTGCTTTGGTTTTAATTTTCCAATTAAGGTGATTCGTTTGTTTAAACCAATTTTGCATTTTCCAGAATGGTTTTTAAATGGTATAGCTGTTTTTTCTTTGTTAAGATTTAATATGTTGTGTTAACCATGTCAACTAACTTTCCAGCAAAGTACTTTCTATTATTTGCCAATTCCCCAAAGGATGGAATTCATCGAAACAATATCAATGCTGGTCTAAGAATTGGTCTAACACTTTTGATGGAAGAGTACGAAGTTCATGTTCTTTTAACAGAAGAAGCAATTTGGTTAGCAACTAATCCTGAAGATATGACGCAAAAAACTTTAGATCAGTTTAGTCAAAAAGATAAATCATCTTCGAAAACTGGAGAACAATTATCACCAGATGAAGATGATGTAAGTTTTACTCCCCATGAATTAATAGAAGGAATAATTTCTTTTGGTGGTCATATTATGACCTGTAGAAGCTCCTTAGCATTAACAGGTCTAAAAGAAGAAGATATTATAGATGGAGTAGAATTGATTCACTTACACAATGCAATAAAGCTCATGGTGCAATGTGATAAAGCATTTATTTTTTAGAATGATAATGACTCAAATGAATAGTTTTTCTTCGATTTGTTTTGCTTTCACATGTAAACCTAGAATTTCATAAAGATGGGATAAGATATCCCAAGAAATTTCCCATTCTTTTGGTTTGTTAACAAGAATCTTCTCAAAAATCTTTAATGATTCCTGGTGTTTTTCTTGTAAAAATAGAACACAAGCATAGGTATCTAGATAGACGTTATTTTTCACTTCAAACTTCAAAGCTTTTTTAATTAAATCTTCAGCTTCTTTTAATTCCCCTAGCTCAGATAAAATAAAAGATAAATGATTCATTACAATATGATTATTTGGCAAAAGAGAAAGGGATTTCTTTAAAGGAGTTATAGCTTTTATTGGTTCATCTAGGTAATAAAAACATAAACCAATGCCTTCATAGGATATACTATCAATAGCATTAAGATTTACTGCTTCTTGGAAATGTAAAAGAGATTGTCTTATATTTCCTAAATGAAATTCTGCTTCGCCATATTCTCGCCAAACATGGGCATTGTTACTATTGATTTTCAGGGCTTTCTGAATAAACATATTTCTTCGTTCTGTATTCCCAGCAATTTTGAATAAAAATGCTAGAGCCATACAAGCATCGAAATTTGGTTCATCTGTATTGACTTTCTTCTCACAATCTGAAATGTCCTGCAAATACTCCCATTCATTTATTTTAAAAATATCTTGAGAAATTATACTATAAACCGAAACCGAGGATTGAATAAGATCATTATAAAGTGTACAAGCTTTATGATAGTCACCATTTTTTGTGCAATTCAAAGCATTTTCGAACTTCTCTATCCCTGCTTCAGTCATTACTGAATCCTGCCATTATGTAATACTAAATTTGTTGAATTGTTATTTGAAAATTGTAATATATTAAATTACACATCAGCTTGGAAAAGATATTTCTAATATTAATTTATTATTTTAAGCTATAGCCGATGTTTTTGAAACCTATAATGAAAAGTTCTATTTTATTTTCTTTACATGCTTTAGCAATTTGACCTGTGTAACTTAGGGTCACTATGCCTTTACGTATCTTCTCAGGATCTATTCCTTTCTTTTTGGCATAGTCATCTATATTGTATCGAGATACTTGACCAATAGTTCTATCTTTCGCGTCGAGTTTTATTTCTAGAAGCAAATGATTATCACTTTTATCAATTAAAACTAAATCTATTATCGCAGAATCTAAACTCACTTCCACCTCGAGATACTCCAGTTCTTCTCCCAAAAGTGATGGTTTTTTAATAATTAAATTGCGAAGATTTTGTTCAGTAAATGATTTTTCATCTAAATCAGAGAAAAGCTCTGTTTTACTATTCATGATTTCAGTTAAAAAATCAAAAGGGCTAATTCTACTTCCTTTCACACCTTGGTCTCCATAAGGACAAACTCTTATGATTTCATCTTCATAGAGAATGACTAGAATTGGTCCTTGTTTGAAATTCAGCTTTTTAGATTTTGAAATTGCAAGTGCAGCTCCTCCTCCACTAACAATTTTAAATTTTCCCGGACCAGCAGCAGCACTAATTTCTCGCTTAAGCTTTTTGTATTCATTTTCAGTAATGTCTGTAATTATATTAAACTCGATTTTCTTAGCTTGTTTTACTTTCTCAAGTAAACCAATTACCTTGTCAACTTCAGCTACTGGTGATTCCTCAAGAGAATAATAAAGATCAAACTTTAAATCCTGTAAATAAATTTTAGTTTCTGAGCTCATAATTCTTCACTTAAGGAATTCATTAATAGAAAATGAAATTTTCCCTCGTTCTAGGTAAAAAGTGAGAATTTCAATGTTTTTTGGGGATTCAAAGTGATTCTCAGAGATTTAATAAAAGATAATAATTTGAAGAATAATATAGACGATATTAACTACATGGAATAAATACTTAAAAAGAAAAATGAGATAGAAAGAGAATAAGAAAAGTTTATCAACTGAAAACCTTTCAGTCAATAAAGTATAAGAAGAGACCGAAATCCAATCTAAGATTCGTCAATGAAACTGGTGAAAAAAATGAAGCGGAACAAGAGCTTTTTCATTGTATCAAGTGTAATAATGTTAATGTTGTTATCAGTAACCTTTATCGCAGAGAATAAAGGAGTTCCAATAAAGGAAAAAATAGTAGGACAAGATGATTCTCTTGTAGAAATACAGAAAAGAGAAGAACTTTGGAATCAATATTTAGAATTACAGGCCACATCAAATGGTTTAACCAAAATGGGTGTTTTGGATGTCGATTTTGGGAATGCCTATAGAATTGAAACTGTAAACTCTTTATCAGGCGACGATGATGTTCTAATTGTATCAGGTTTAGGTGGTGGAGTCACATTCATTGATGTGTCTGATTCCCAGAACCCAGAAGTTTTAGGTAGTTATTATAGTGGAGGAACAGTCTATGATGCTGCAGAACATGGTGGTCTATGTTATCTTGCCTTACATGAAAACGGTCTTGAAATCTTAGATGTAAGCGATTGGGATGATATAGAAAGCGTAGCCACTCATGATGATGGCGGGGAAGCTTATGATTTAGAGTTCCTGGGTTTTGATTTCTTGTATGTAGCTGATGGAACTAGCGGACTTGAGATTTATAACTTCAGATATAATGACAGAAACTTTACTAGAATTAAAACAGACGATTTTGGATTAAATGAGATTCTCGGAGTAGTTGCTGATCCCCTTAACAATATTGCCTTTCTTATGGCAGGGGATGAAGGTATTGCTGCGATTGATATAACAACTCCTTTGAATCCATCATTGATTACTATCATATCAGACGGTGGATCAGATGCTCGCAATGCTGACTTCAGTTGGCCATATTTGTATGTAACAGAAGGAGCCAGTGGTTTGAGAGTCTACAATTATACTAGTCAAAACAATATCACTCTTTTAGGAACCTTCGATGTAGGTATCAATGAGTATGCTGAATTCTTTGAATGGGATGTAGGCAGAAAGGGATATCTTTCCACAGGAGATGACGGATATTTATACTCATTAGATCTCAATAACATATCTGACATAACCCAAAATTGGCGAATAGCAAATGAACCGGGTTCTGCAAATGATATGAAAGTTGATGGATCTGCAATTTATCTGGCAAATAGTTTCGATTTGAAAATTTTCTCATCGCAACATCCTGATCCCCCAATTCTAGAGTCAGATGTAATATTTGCTGGAGAACCAAGTGCAACTTATGTCTCAGGTGATATAGGAATGCTCTCAAACGGTTTAATCGGTTTTGACTTGATTAACTTGTCTGATATCACAGATCCAATACTGATTTCAAAATATGAACAAGTAGGAGTTTCATATTATGAGTCAATAATAAATAATACTCTTGTTTATTGTGCGACAAGTGAAGGATTAGAAGTAATAGATATTTCAGACACAAGTGCACCAACAAGTTTAGCAACTTTAGCTGTTGGGAAATCAAAAGCTTTAGAATTTGCTGACAATATTGTTTATCTTGCTACAGAAAGTGATGATTTTCTGACTATAAATGTAACAGTACCCTCAGCTCCGGTAGAATTGGACAATGCAGGTATTGTGAATGATCTCTTCGATGTATCGATGAATAGTAATTATGCTTTTGTTACTATGGGATCAAATGGTTACACTGTAGTCGATATCAGTAACCCTGCAGCATTAAGTATTCATTCAACACATGGTGTCACTGTAGGTGCAGATGGAATTTTTGTGAATGGTACTGTTTTAGCTATTGCTGAATTAACAAATGGTGTGCAATTATACAACATTACTGATATTAACTCCATTACCGGTTTAGATGGAAAATTTGACGGAATACTCAATGTAACAAAAGTAGTTGTTGATGGTGATGATCTCATTATTACAGCTAAAGAAGCTGGTGTATACATAATTAATGCAAGTGATCCATCTAATTTAGGTGGTTCCGGTTATTTTGATGATGGAGGATCAGCAGTCAATCTTATGGTTTACAATGAAATAATCTACATAGCAGATGATTTGGATTCATTTGAGGTAATTGGAAAAGATACGGATTATGATCGATTAGCTGATTTTGAAGAAACCAATATTTGGACAACAGATCCATTTGTCGCGGATACAGATGCAGATGGGATTCTCGATGGAGATGAAGTTGATTATTGGCAAGATAGAGACATAAACCCCTTATTTGATTTTGATTTGGATACATTTGGTAATCTTTTAGATGTGGATTCCGATGACGATACAATAAACGATGGTGATGAAGTGAATTTCTGGGGTTCAGATCCCAACAACTTAGATTCTGATGCAGACGGAGTCTCTGATGAAGATGAAGTTTCTCCAATAACACAATATGAAACTCATCCAGCATTATCAGATAGCGATACAGATGGTATCAATGATTTTGATGAGTTGTTTGGATTACTCGATCCATTAAATCCAGCTGCAAATCATACAGGATATATTCCAGGTCAAACAAATACCACAACTACTAGCTTAAATGCCACTAATCCTGATACCGATGGAGATATACCATACGATGGGTGGGAAGTCTTATACGGTTATAACCCATTGCTAGCAGATAGTCATTATGACAATGATACAGATGGTCTTAACTCTACCATGGAATTCCTTTTTGGTTCAGATCCACATAATTCTGACACAGATGGAGATACAATATCAGACGGTGATGAGGTTCTGATTCATGGCACTGATCCGACATTAGTAGATACAGATGGGGATTACATTCCAGATAATTATGAGATTTTGTATAGTCTTAATCCTCTAGATGATGCCGACGGTACAACTGACAATGATGATGATGAATTATCTAATTACGAAGAATATCTTTGGAACACAGATCCATTCAACAATGACACAGATGCTGATGGTATGCCAGACGGTTGGGAAGCACTTTACAATTTAAATCCAACCTTCCTTCAGGACGCCTATAGTGATTATGATATGGATGGTTTAACCAATCTCGAAGAATACCAATACCTTGCTTCACATGGTTGGGAGTTAGATCCCAAAGATCCGGATACAGATAATGACGGCTGGCTCGATTCAACTGAAATAAATGAAGGAACTGATCCTACTGATCCATTAGACTTTCCTCAGACAACAACCTATACTACAACTGTTGGGATTGAAATCATGATAATCTTTGCAACATTTGGATTTGTTGGCATTTCCATTGTTCTTATCAAACGATTAAAACGCTAAATCACTATGAAAATCTCACTTTTGTGAGGTTCTTCATTTTTCTTTCTTTTCTTTCAATAGTTTTATTATTTTCAATTTCTTATTATACTAGGTGCTAATAACTGTGCTCAACTCAAAACTTGATCAGCTTGAGAAACTGTTTGGTGTGAATAAACCAATAATTGGTATGATTCACTTGAAAGCTCTCCCTGGTGCTCCTAGAAACTCCCTATCTATCCCTGAGATTCTCACTTCTGCTATTAATGATTTGAATAGTTTAGTTGAGGGTAAAATTGATGGGGTTCTTGTTGAGAATTATAATGACTTTCCTTTTCAACCGTTTACTGCTGACACATCTACCATTGTTTCTATGTCTCTGATTATTAAGGAATTAGTTAAATCCTCTAGTGTTCCTGTCGGTGTGAATGTTCTGCGTAATGCTTGTTCTGATGCTTTAGTTATTGCTTCTTTAACTGGGGCTGAATACATTCGTTGTAATTTTTTAACAGGGGCATATGTTATTGATCAAGGAGTTGTTGTTGGTTGTGCTCATATCCTTAAGAGAGTACAAAAACAGCTAAGTTGTTTTAAAACCGAGTCAACCCCTCTTATTTTCGGGGACGTCCTTTGTAAACATGCCTCCCCCATTTCTCCTCGTACTATTGATTTAGAAGCACTTGATGCTCTTGAGCGTGGATTAGCTGATGCAGTTATTGTTACAGGTGATAGAACCGGTTTGTCTGTCAAGCTTTCTGATTTAAAATTACTTCGTGAAAAACAAATACAACCTATTTTAATTGGAAGTGGTGTAACATTGGATAATATACAAGAAATATTACCACTTATTGATGGAATAATAATTGGAACATCTCTAAAACATAAAAATAAAATTTCACAACCTGTGGATAGTAAAAAAGTCGAAGCTCTTATGCAGAAAGTTCATGCATTTCGAGATTAATTTCTATTTCATTGCTTCGTTATCTATGTATCTCTTAGTTTCGGTTTTTTCATCGTAGGTTGTTTTCTTACAGATTTGTTTTGGATTTCAATGACATGTTTAAAGCACTTGCTTGCTTCTTCGAATTCTTGTATCATTTCATAGCAAATGCCTAATTCTCTCCAAGCATCTAGGTTTGAAGGTTTCTCATCCACTATTTTTCTGATAACTGCAATTGCTTCCTCTGTCTTCCCTAAATCTTGCAAGCTAGCTCCTAACAAAAATAAGTTGTCTATATTATATGGATCCATATCAACTGCTTTCTTTAAAAACTCACAAGCCATTTCCTTTTCTTTCAATTCTTCATAAGCATAAGCAATATTAACAAAAAGATCTGCTGATTCTGAACCAAACTTTATTGCTTTCTGGTATTCATCAATTGCTTTTTCATATTCTTCAATATAGTAATAAGAAAATCCTAAATTGAAAAGAGCTTCTGTTAATTCAGAATCCATTTTAAGGCATTTCAGAAGGTACATAATCGCAATCTCATATTCTCCATTACATGCTAACGCCCATCCAAGATGGCTAAGATATTTCGCATTTTCTTTCTCAAGTGTGTGTGCTTTCTTGTAAAATTCTATCGCCTTGTCAAAATCCTCCAAAAAACCATAAGAGCTGCCTAATCCATCAAATGCTAAACTATAATTCTTGTCTAGTTGAATCGCTCTTTCATATGCCTTAATAGCTACTTCATAGTCTTGACAGCCATAATATTCACAAGCTAAATTATAGTAATTTGTTGCCGTAGCCCCTAACTCGACAATTTTTATATAGCACTGAATTGCTTGTTTGCATTTATTCAAAGAGGAATAAGTTCTCCCCAGATTATACCAGGCATTTATTGAGGAGGGATCAAGTTCTGTTGCTTCTGTAAGAAATTCAACTGCATCAATGTATTTAGCATCATAAAAGGCTTTTATCCCTGCTTGCAGTCTATCGTTGAATTTTTCTTTTAGATCACTCATTAGCTCTTACCTCAAGATAGAACTTGTTGATAAAAATTAGTGTGTATTGATTTATTAATTTCCTACTAAGTGCAAAAAGAAATTGGCAATCGATTTGAAAGATTTTTAAAACATAGAACAATATAATTGTAGAACTCACAATGCTTAATCTCAAATTCATTAAAACAAAGATCAGTTCACATAAACCACTCTATTTACCGGATGATGGCTGTACTAGAGGTGCAGTTGTTATTCCTATCTTTGAAAAGGATAATCATATCTATGTGCTTTTTACCAAACGCACCGAAGATCTCCCGACTCATAAAGGCCAAATTTCGTTTCCGGGTGGAAGAAAAGATGAAAATGATGAATCATTGCTTGCTACTGCTTTACGAGAAACAAATGAAGAAATCGGTCTTTCTTCTACTTCATTAGAAGTTTGGGGTGAATTAGATCAGATTAGAACTCATACGTCTAATTTCTTGCTTTCAGTTTTTGTATGTTTTATACCTTACCCATTTGAGTTAACCTTGAGCGAACAAGAAGTTGAGGAAATATTGGAAGTACCTTTAGAAGAACTACTTGACGATAAGAAATGGGTTCAGAAGGAATTTAAGGATGAAAATACCATACATGATGTTTGGTTTTTCGACTTCCATAGTAAAATTATATGGGGAGCTACTGCAGAAATAGTGAAGCAATTCCTATCTCTTTTACATGAGGAATCATATTAAATAGAAAACTGTTAGAATTACATGAATTTCAGAAATTGTTAAAAAGAACATTGTAATCGTAAACTCTATATAATAATGAAATAGTTATCTTTTGAATAATAATAGGAAGGAACAAAATAATGCGTATGCAGGGACTGAAAAAAACCGCATTTATTCTTATAGTAGCAACAGCGATTTTGCTTTACAATGTTGGAACCTACGATTTAATTGCTAATCAAGGTGTTGATATTCTAACACCAATGTACAATGAAGGTCAACCTGGTGAAACTGGGGTTACACCAAATGCAGACCAAGAAATTTATCCTCCACTAGGAAATCAAACAAGTCTTCCAAAAGCTAACACGATTTTTACAATGATGGTATATAATTTCCCGATAGAACTAGCGATAGTTTTCTTCGCAGAAATGGTGTTTAGTTCATTAGTCAAAGCTGATCGTAAGAAAATGAACTTTTTGCGATTGTTAATCCTTTTGGGTTCTGCTTCAGCATTAACTGTTGTTAATTCCTTAAATCATTACTTCCTAATATGGCCAGCTATGCATGATTGGCCCATTCATGCTGGACGTACCTATAATGATACCTCAACATATGAGTTAGAACCACTATATGGTGTACAAGAGGAACCAATAAATAAGACTTATATCTTAACTTCTCAAAGTTGGACTTTTATTCAAGAAGTAAATCTCTCTGAGAATCAAATTACGAAATATCAATGGGTTTCAGACTTGTCTGTACAAGGAAGAGAAGTAACTAAAGAACAATATAATACAATGCAAGGTCAAAATTTAAGTGAGAGATCTGCTTATTTTGAAACTCTTGGGTATTCTGATGGAATTAAAGATAGTGATAAAACTACGATTGATTTAGACGGATCAATTTACTTTGTTTTCTTTAATCCTAACAGTTTACAAGCAAACCTAGATTTGACTTATACTTATCAATATACATTCTTTTCACCAGCTGTAACTATTTTAATATTCATTGCTGCAGCAATAATTATCTTAGGAATTCACTTCTTAGCATTCAAATTCATACAAAAATTAAGTTTAACATGTAGTGGAATTTCGTTGTTAATGCCAGCAGTGTATTATCCAGTCATATGGAGTGCTATGGTGCGGGAGACGAGAGCACAAGATCTGTATGAAACTACGGGTAATCAGTTTATGTTTGCACTAATACTCTCCGGGTTATTTTTACTAGCGGTAGTATTAGTACTAATTTGGAACTTGACTCTTGTTGGAACTCGGGCAGCAGTTTTGAAACCCCAAGATACGGAATCACAAGAAAAGTATCAACAGGAATAGGATTTCACTTTATCTTGGAAATTCTATTTTTTTCTTAATTTTTTATAATTTATCATATGTCTTTCTCATTTTATGCGGGTAATTTTACTAGAAGACTTGGAAAGATTTTCCAGAACGCCTTTTAATATTGGAAACAGAAGTAATATTGTAAATTTCCCCTAGAAATAGGGTGACTTTAAATTTGCAGTGACATTCCGAAAGGAATGTCATTTAAAATCCTTCCACATCATTCCAGTATTAGTCCAAATCTCAAATAAAACCTCCCCCAATAACATCTGAGTGATTGCCTGAAAACCACAAACTTTTCCTCCTTGTGAAACTTATTTTATAAGGCACCCACTCGTTAAACGGACAGGGACTTTCTCCCTGTCTTGTTCCACTTCTGATTAAAGATTTTGAGAATCAGTTTTTCTATTTATTTTCATTATAATCATTCATATATTCTTGTAAGAAATTCTCGAATATTATCTTTAAGTATTATTTCGGTTTCTTTCTTTGTAAATCCTGACGCAAGAAGTATTCGTTCTCCTTCCTCATAATTCTTCATATCTCTTGGACTATGGGTGTCAGTATTTTGGATGAATTTCACTTGGGATTCTTTTCCAATTTTTGCTATATACCATTTGTAATTGAATGCGTTCTGTTGGATGTTATCTCTACGAACACATTGTTTTTCTTACATTGATCTGCAACATCCTTAGTTAGTAAACCTGGATGAGTCAAAATATCAACATTTTTGCAATTTGCTGCTTTAAGATTTGTACCTGGTTCTACGGGTTCAGCTATGGTTTCTCCGTGAATTACAAATTATTAATGCTCCTTTTTCTATTGATTTCTCAACAACTTCTTCAATAGCATTTACAGGTACATGAGTTAATTCAACCCCTGGAAGAGAAAGCATTCCCCAATGTTTAGTTGCTAATTTACAATCTTCAATTAATTTTGGAATATTATCAAGTGTTGATAAGCTAACATGATCAGTAATTCCGTAACCAACATACCCATGAACAAATGCTCTTCTTAATTGCTCGATTGGTAAAAGAACTCCATCAGATAAGAATGAATGAGTATGAAAGTCACATCTGGCAATTTTTTCTTGTGCTAATAGTTTTTCAATTGCTTCATTGAAAATTAACATTTCAATCACGTACTAATCTTCTCAATAATAATTTATTCTTTTTCGTATGCTGGAATTTCTTTCACTCTCCAGCATGCAACGAAATGTCCTTCTTTATATTCCTCTAATTCTGGTATATCATTTTTGCATTTCTCTATTGCATACTCACATCTTGGATGAAATCGGCATCCAGTTGGGAAGTTTCTTGGATCTGGTTCTTTTCCTGGGATTGGTTTTAATCTCCCTCGAGGAGCCATACTTGGAGTAGCATAAAAAAGTCCTTGAGTGAACGGATGTCTAGGTTCGTAGAACATAGAATCAACATCAGAATACTCAAGAATTTTCCCTGCATAAAGTATGGCAATTTTATCAGATAATTCAGCTAGTATGCCTAAATTGTGAGCTATCAGAATCAATGTTAGCTTGAATTTTTCCTTCATTTCGTGTAGTAAATTCAAAATTTGCCTTGCTACAGTAGCATCCAGATTCGATACAGGTTCATCAGCAATTAATAAGGTTGGATTGTTCATTACAGCGGATGCAATTTTTACTCTTTGACTTTCCCCTCCACTTAATTCATGAGCGAATTTGTCTGATGTTTTTATGGGTTCAGGTAGTGCTACTTTGCCTAATTGACTTACCACAAGTAGCTTTATTTCTGAACGAACAAGATCTTCATCTAAGTGCTCCCTATAGGGTTGACTTGTAGTGTAAGTCATATCTCGAAGTGGATCAATTGCCCCAGGTGCGTTCTGCATTACTAATGCAATTTCTTTTCCTCTTATCTTGTTGAAAATTTCTTCATCAATTTTGAGCAAATCTTTTCCTTTGAATAATACTTGTCCTTTTACTATTTTGCCAGGGTATTCCACTAATCTTAAGATGGATCTTGCTAAAACTGATTTTCCTGTACCTGTCGGTCCTAATATTCCAAGAGTTTCTCCCTTATAGATTTTTAAATTGACACCTTCAAGGATTTTCCATATGTTATCATTACTATCAGTGAAATATGTATGAAGATCCTTTACTTCAAGGATTAACTCTTTTTTTTCTTTTTCATTCGACAATAATTCCAAATCCTAATGAAATAATCATATCCATTTCTCTTTTATCCAAGGCTCATTAAGGAATTTCCATTGCTCTGGGTTTTCAAGGAATGATTTGTAGAAAAATCTGTCTGAAATCTTTTGAGGTATTGCTTCTTTAACTAAAATTTTATCATCTTTGTAAGAAGGATTTCGTATCCAGGTTTTATTTGCATGATAGAGATAGATTCCTCCTCTTTGCTTCTTGATAGGTTCATAGATAGAACTAAAGCTCGAACTTACAAGATTATTCATAATTAAGGTAGTATCTTCTGATGGATTAATTGTGATATGTCCATAACCTGGAGGAATCATCACTTGATCTCCTGCTTTCGCAGAAATTACAATAATTTCCACGGGGTTGAGTACCTTTGCTTTTTTTTCTTTTCTTGTTAATTCTTTTTTTGGTTTTTGGAGTAAATATAATCCTTTTCCATGCATTACTTCATAGACTTCAGGATAACAATATCCTTCTTTTGCATTTGGATGGAAATGCCCTGCTGTTTTCACAAACTCTTTTCCAAGGAATTTTGGAGGAATAATAGTAACATCAAATCTGATATTATGCTTTTGGTAAAGTCCTTTATCTTCTACTCGAGTCAAATCGCGATACATATAATATAGATCGAAATTTTCCTTTAGTGAAATTAACCATTCCTGATCATAAATTACATCTTTCATATCCAAGAGTTTTCGAGTCGAAAAAGTAGGTTCAATATCTCCTGCTTTAACAATTTTATTCGTTTCAGAATCTACAAGTAGTTCATATGGTACAAAATTGCTTATATTTATTGCAGCCATTTTAATCATCTTAGTATTAATTGATGTAGATTATTTGTCTTATCCTTAAATATTTTCTAGCTTTCATTTTATAAGAAAATAGTGCTTTAAAAATTTAAGATTTTAAACCATATGTTTATGAGCTAAAACAAACTATGTTCATTTGCAATCCAAAAACTTTTGAGAATTTAGAGGTATAAGCATAAAGTGACCAAAAAAACAATTCACTCTGAAACAAAGGAACAAGACCTAACTAGGTTAGAAAAGATTTCTCAGAATTCTGATTCTTCTGAAAACATAGTTGATGAAAACAATTATGTGCCTGAAATTGAGCTTGATCAGTTAGAAGCAGACGAAGTTTTTGGGGAGTTATTTGAAAAAATAAATCCTCTAACAATTCCTTCCGTAATTGTAGGCATTATTTTACTCATAATCACATTTACTAATGTACTAGATGGTCACCCAATCGGGACTATCATTATTGGTTTTAGTGGTGGTTTAGCTTTTGTTTTCGGATGTTCTGACTTAATTATTTTCGGAGTAAAAGGAATCGGTAAGAAACTGAATTGGTCTATGTATTTCATGGGAATCATTGCTGCTATCGGCGCAGATATCAGCGATTTAGTTGTAGTAACAATTCTTCTTACTCGAGCGAAAAAATTGAGCGCAACTGGATTAGCTGAAAATATTGCTATAGCTAATGATCTAACTCTCATGAGTATTACACTTGTCCTCACATCAGTACTGATAAACACTTTGATACTAGGAATTACAATGTTAGTAATAACAAGGAAAAAACCATTCAAATTACCTCAACAATTAACTCAAACGGAATCAAATCTTGTCCTAGCAATGGCTATATTCTCATTAATACTCATGGCATTTGGTTTCACTCATAATTCATTAGACATTGCTCAATTTGATAGAGCGTTTGAAGGAGTAATTGGTGTGGCTTTATTGTCCTTCTATATACTCTTCATACTTTTCATGATAGGGGATGCGAAGGCTAAAAGCACAGGTAGGATTGGTCCCCAAACACTGATTACTGAATACTTTCCTGAAGAAAATGGGAAGAAACATGAAAAAGAAAATGATGAAATCAAAGAAAATAAATTGAAAAATCTGGTTAAGAATATTTTCGGAAACGATCATGAAGACGAAGAAGGAGAGCAATTCGTTGCACTCAGAAGATTTCCCTGGTATATTCTAATAATTGCTTTTGGCGTAGGGATAGCAGGAATAGCTTTTGGAGGTTCGATGATTTCTGATTCAATAGAAAGTGGTTTAGGAATCATAAGCTTGCCGATTCTAGTTTACAGTCTTCTTGTAGGTCTTGTTTCCTCAGCACCAGAAGCAACTATAACTATGAGAGCAATTCTTGATCCGAAAAAAGAAAATACCGAAATCGGTCTTGTGCACCAAGTTTCATCTATAAATCAAACTTTCTTCTTGCTTTTTGGATTTCCGTTCCTCTTTGCATCGATTATAAATATCAACATTCCTGTTTCATTAGATACGACGTTAGTCTTTACGGGGATATTTGTGATTTCACTTGCATTGCACCTAACGATTATTGATGATAATCACTTTGATCGTGTAGAAGGAATGCTGATTCTCCTTGCGTCAATAACGAGTCTTCTTGCCTTAGCTGTGGTAGGGGGATTACTTAATTAGTTTAATTTTTTATCAAAGGAAGATTTTCTTTCCTTTTTTTCTTATTACTGAATGAAAGTTTTTATAAGACAAAGTATTTCGTAAATAAGTTGATTGAGATATTTAAAAGAGCTGAATTTTAATGGCATCTAGGAATTCTGAGAAAGTAAAAAGTGATATAATTAAAGAATTTGAAAAGAGAAATCCAAAATCGAAAAAGCTATTTGAAAAAGCTTTGAAGTATTTACCGGGTGGCGGAACACGAAATATAGCTTATTTTCCACCGTATCCGTTCTTTATAGATAGAGGTGAAGGCTATTATTTGTACGATGTGGATGGTAATCAATATCTCGATGTTCAGAATAATATGACAGTTTTATTGCATGGGCATGGACACCCAAAGATTACTGAAGCTTTAGAAAAACAAGCAAAACGTGGAACAGCTCATTCGGCACCTTTGGAAAGTCAATACAAGCTTGCCAAAATTCTATGTGATCGAGTTCCATCGATAGAAGAAATTCGCTTTTGTAATTCTGGAACTGAAGCAACTATGTTTACAATACGAGCTGCTCGAGGGTTTACTGGAAAAAGAGGAATAATTAAAGCTGAAGGAGGATATCATGGGTCACACGATTATGTAATGATAAATATGGATCCTGATTTGACTGCAGAGGGAATGCCCACTCCTACAGTTGAAAGAGGAATCTCAGAGACCTTACTCAAAGATGTCTTTGTTGTACCCTTTAATGATCTAGCAGCCGTAGAAAAAATTATGAAAAGACATCATAGGAAAATCGCCGCATTCATCCTCGAACCAGTTATGGGTTACGGGGGCGCAGCAGAAGCTACCTTGGAGTACATGAAAGGTTTACGAGAATTATGTACGAAATATGACATCCTTTTGATTTTTGATGAAGTGATTACTTTACGAGTGGCCAAAGGAGGAATACAAGAAATGGTTGGTGTCATCCCTGATCTTACTGCCTTAGGAAAAACAATTGGTGGTGGATTACCAATTGGTGCTTTTGGAGGTAGAAGAGAAATAATGGAGCAGTTTAGTCCTTTAAAGAAGGGTTACATAATGCACTCAGGAACTTTTAGTGGTAATGCTTTGTCTATGGTTGCTGGGATAGCTGCTTTAGAGTTGTATGATGAAGCTGCAATTAAGAAATTAGATGTTTTAGGATTAAGATTACGAGAAGGCTTGAAAAAAATAATGGCTGAATTGGATGTAAAATGTAATGTCGGCGGTATTCAATCGATAGCTTTCATCCAATTTCCAGATGGAGTTCCAATGAATAAACAGCAAGTAGTCTTTAATACCATTCCTTTCTTAGAGCTTTCAGAATATCTTCAGGTTGCGTTGGCTCTTCAAGGTCTATATGTCATTTCCCGTGGTGTCACCGGTTTTATGCTTTCGACCATTATGGATGAAGCTATAGTTGATGAAATACTAGTTCGTTTTAGAAAA
>JAGMDP010000040.1 GCA_023128635.1 Candidatus Heimdallarchaeota archaeon
TATTTTATAGCTTTTTTGAAATTCATCCCAACCGAAATCCCCTGCATGATTATTAGAATAACTTAAGAGAATTTTTTCTGGTGGAAAGAGTTGTTTAATTGCTTCAAGATCACTTTCGGTTGATATTTGTGATCCTACTGCTCCTCTCTTATACTTTGTAGTTATAATTCCTTCAAAATTGCCGATTAGATAATCAATATCTTTGAAAAAATCTTTTATCGATTTATCAATAACAAGTTGATGATTAGCCATTCTCATTATATCGCCAATAAATCCGAGTTTAATGGATGGAGTAATATCATTAGCAATACTAGATTTAGGAATGAATTCAGCCGATCCTTTATATTTTTTAGATGGTCCGAATACCCAGTTTTTTAAGAAAACTACTGACTCTTTAAAGGGATAAGGACGGGGCACTACTTTCCAACGTTTTGTTTCTTTAGCCCACTCACAATCGTCCAAAGTAGATTTTGAGTCAGATTGCTTCATTGTTAATCCTCTATAAAACAGCGAAAAACTGTAATGAAAAATTCTTAATATAGTTATTCATTTCTTTTTGATTTACGGAGCGTCAAAAATATCCCACCTATAAGTAGAAGATTTTTTGCCTAAATAGGAAGAGTTTCATTACCTGTGCAATAATTAAACGTGGTACCACTAGTTATATTAATGAATGACTGGAAATCTGTGACATATTATTTTGAAAGTGATGAAAATGAAAATTGTTGATTTAAAAGCTGATATGAGAAATATTGATGTTCTGTTTCGTGTAATAACAAAAGGAGAGATTCGTGAAATACAGTCTAGGGATGGAAAAGAGCTTAAATTATCTGAAGTAGAAGTAGGGGATAGTACTGGGAGAATTTTTCTTTCATTATGGGATCAAAGCATTGAATTACTCGAGAATGGAGATATCGGACAAGTAAGTAATGGATTTATCAAAGTAGTTCGTAATGAACTACGCTTGAATATCGGAAAATACGGGGAATTGGATAAATTAGAGGAGGACACTGATATTCCGCCTAGTGATAAAATCCCAAATAATTTTCCTAAACCACCAGAAGATTATAGGCCACCTTTTAAAAAGAAACAAAGAAGAAGATACTAAAATATCTTTTCTACTTTTTTTTCTACATTTCACGTATAGGATAACGTAATATTGCTACAAGACCACCAAATGATTTGAATAAAATCACGCCTTCTTCTGTATCTATACTTATGATTTCTGTCAATGCACCTGTTTCAACAGATCGTTTTCCAAGTTCTTCAACAAAATCCTGTGTATCATCGATGGATAGTTTAGAACTTCCACATTCAGGGCAGTTACTTTTAATGATCTCTTCTTCAAATTCAACAAATTCACGAGCTTTTACAGCTTCTTGCTTTTCATATTTACATTTAGGGCAGAGTACTTTAGTTTGAATCACATCAAGTTCTTCGCTTATGAGGAGGATTTTTACGGCACCTAATTCCATTGCCTTCAGCACTTCTTTTTGGCCATAAGCAACTAAACCAGTGTCTTTTCCAAGTTCACTCAAAAATACTTGAACTAGTTTCTTCTCCTCTAAATATCGAACATCCTTCAAAATTTCAGTTGATTTTTCCATTAATTCTCGTATGCCTTGTTCTCCAGTATATCCAGTATCAACAGTACCCATTATTTTGTCTTTAAGACGAAAATCAATGAAATCACCTCTAACAAAATTCTCTTTAGCAAGAGACGGACCACCAACAACTATTCCTTTGAGATCTGGAATTTCCAGAAAGAGTTCGCTTGCTGCTTCTCCAGCTCTTCTCAAATGATCTTTAGCTAAGATTTCAGTTCCTCTTTGAATACGTCTCTGTGATTGGCCACCCTTACCATGTTTTCCTGGAACAAAAGAATGAAGTTTCCGGAGGAAAGTCATATGGTTTCCACGAAGTAAAGCATAAGCAGCTGATTCTCGGTCAACAACCATTAATCCAAACTGTTCTTTTACTTCAAGCTGGTCTCGCAAATACTCAGTATGAAATCTAGTGTCACAAACGTACATTTTTCTTGCAATAGGTCGAACTGGTCTTATTGGAAAATATTCTACCTTGCCAGTTTGAGTTATGCCACAGAAAATAACTAAACCATTATCAGGTAATGTTCTAACTTGTTTTAATCTATTAAGAATACTTGAAAGAGCTGCAATAACAGCTTTTCCTGTTGCTTTGCTTTTGATATTAGCAGCAGTTCCTCTTTCATTAACTAATTGTTGAGTAACATCAGGAATTGATGTGCCATGAGGCATGTAGAGAGATACTAAACTAGTAGCTCCAGTATGAGATCTCTTTCTTTCTATCCGTTCAAGACTTTGTTTAATTTTATAATTCTCGAACGAAGATGAAGACTGTGACATGTGTTTCATACTCCAGCAAAGCTGCTTTTGTTTATCTTTAACAAACAGCAGTACATTCGATTTCTATGTTAATTTATAAATCTTAAGATAAACGTTCTGGGGGAAATCTTATAACAAATCACCATTGATTAACTATATTAACAATCGTTATTTGAACCAGTGTGTGTGATGCGAAATGACAAAGAAGAAAATTGGTATGATTCCTGGAACTGGTAAGCAAAGTAAGGGAATTGCTTTAAGATTAGCGCAAGTCGGATACAAAATAATGATTGGTTCAAGATCAGCAGAAAAAGCAAAGACAATTGCTGAAGAATTAAATGCAAAACTTTCAGTGAATAGTTTTTATGGTGATGAAAATAAAGAAGTAGTAAAGCAATGTGATATTTTGTTCTTTGTAGTTCCCCCAGAACATATTTGTAGCACATTAGAAGATTTAGGATATGATATCAAAGCCGATGCGATAATTGTTGATGTGATAGTTCCATTAGCTTTTAAGGCTGGTTTAGCATATTGCTCAGAGAGCATGTGTTTGGAACAATTCGATTATCCCTCTGTGAGTGAGTATATTCAAGCTTCAGTTCCTGAAGGTGTGTCGGTAGTTGGAGGTTTCAAAACCATTTCTGCGGCGAAACTCAATAGACTAAATCATCCATTGGATGTCGATGTTTTTCTTACTTCAGATAAACAAGAAGCAAAGGATGTACTAAAAGAAATCCTAAGCAAAATAGAAGGTTTACGAGTTCTTGATGCTGGAACTTTAGCTTTCTCAAGAACAACTGAGCAAATGACTGCTTTTGTTATAAATATAAACAAATTAAATAAGTTAAAACATGCATCATTCAGAGTAATTTCTGCAGCACCAAAGAAGCAAAAATAATTCTGTAAACAATGAAATTATAACAATAAGATATTTTGTTTGTTATCTAGAATTTCTTTAAGGCATTTTGGACAATGACCCTTAACTGAAACCCAATTATCAATATGATCCTTATGAGCATATGAGGAACAACAGGTGAGTTTCACTATTGTATCATTCTCGTTTAATTCAGAAAGGCAAACCACACAAACAGGTTTTGATGAACCACAAGAGGGGCAGTTTTCATCAGAAAGAGTCATAATTGCTCCACAACTACTGCAAGAGAAGATTCTATCTGTTTCAGTTGTTTCTTCTTCTATTTTAGTTTCATCGGTCTGTTCACTTGATTCTTGCTTTGGAATGGATGTAGGTATTTTTTTCTTCACCTTACTACGAAGGAAAACAGTCCCAATAGTTAATGTTATTGCTACAAATAATAAAATGATATCAATAGTGAATCCATTCCCAATATAGATCCAGGAAGCAATATCACCAATCCAAGCAAAAGAAGTGAAGACAACACCAAAAATAACTAGAATTATGAGTCCTTTATCTGTTTTATCTATTTCTTGGATACAAATCACCTTATCATTAGAAAAATGATTCTCATATTGAAGAACGTATTTTCTAAGATAAAAGAAGCTCACTAACCATTTAAATCTATCAAAATAACCGAAAGGATATGAAAAAAATCGAAGGGAGAATTATTTCTGTTAGAACGACTGCTAAAAAAACCAATTGGCAGAAATTGGAAAAAGTTCTTAAACACTTTTGGAATTTCTGTCAGTCATAACTTCATATGAAGTTGAAGATAAATCCCCACTTACTGGTGATTTATTGTCAATAACAATCCCGCAAAGAAAAGTTATTGAGGTATATTCAAAATGGGAAAGATTACAGATCCAATCTACAAGCAAGTATTGGAAAGAAACAAACACGAACCTGAATTTCATCAGGCAGTCAAAGAAGTTTTGGATTCAATCGAACCAGCTCTAGAACTACATCCGGAATTTGTAGAAGCTGGAATTGTCGAGAGAATCGTGGAACCTGAAAGAGTAATTCACTTCAGAATTCCATGGGTAGACGATAAGGGCAAAGTTCAAGTTAACAGAGGTTTCAGAATTCAATTCAACGGAGCCATCGGTCCTTACAAAGGTGGTATGAGATTCCACCCATCAGTTTATGATGGTATCCTTAAATTCTTAGCTTTTGAACAATTATTCAAAAACGCTTTAACCGGTTTGCCTATGGGCGGTGGTAAAGGAGGGTCAGACTTCGATCCAAAAGGAAAATCTGATGGCGAAGTTATGAGATTCTGTCAATCACTTATGACCGAGCTCTACAAATATATTGACGCTGATTTTGATGTTCCAGCAGGAGACATTGGTGTTGGTGGTCGTGAAATTGGCTATATGTTTGGTCAATATCGTAAGATCAAAAACGTTTTCCATGGTGTCTTAACTGGCAAAGCCCCAGAATATGGTGGTTCCCTTGGTAGACCAGAAGCAACTGGTTATGGTGCTGTTTGGTTTGCTGAAGAAATGATTAAAGCTCGTGGAGATAAAGCTGGTCTTAAAGACAAAGTCTGTCTAGTTTCTGGTTCTGGAAACGTTGCTCAATTCACAGTTGAACTTGTCAATAAATTAGGTGGCAAATGTATTACCGTTTCAGATTCAACCGGCTTCATAATTGATAAAGCTGGTATTGACAAGAAGAAATTAGCTTACATTATGAACTTGAAGAACGTTAAACGTGGTAGAATTAGCGAATACGCCAAGAAATACGATGGTGTTGAATACTACACCTACAATGAACACAAAGACCTCAAAAGTCCATGGTATGTACCTGGTGCCACAGTTGCCTTCCCAAGCGCAACCCAAAACGAAGTTGACTTGGAAGAAACCAAAGCACTTGTAAAGAATGGAATTATCGCTGTTAGCGAAGGTGCAAACATGCCAACAGTGCCAGAAGGTGTTGATTACTTCATTGAGAAGAAAATCTCCTTCGGTCCAGGCAAAGCAGCTAACGCTGGTGGTGTATCCACATCTGGTCTTGAAATGTCTCAAAACAGCTTAAGACTTGCTTGGTCAAAAGATGAAGTTTTAGATAGACTTCACAAAATCATGATCAACATTCATGCCACTGCTTACAAGACTGCTGAAGAATTCGGTTCTCCGGGAAACTACGTTATTGGTGCCAATATCGCTGGTTTCTTGAAAGTAGCCAAAGCAATGCTTGCACAAGGTGTAATTTAAACAATTAATTTAATCGAGGGCAATTTTTTTCTTGCCCTTCTAACTTCTTTTTTCTATTTCTAATTTCTCTGCAATGACTTTTTGAACAAATTTTTTCTCATTGTTTTAAGAACGAATTCTAAGGAGTTTGCGAAAGTTTAAATTCAAACAGAACATCATTTATCGGTAAACAAATGATAGTTGATGGGATTTAGTATGAATGTAGAAAAATTCAGAGAGCATTTAGCAAAAAATAAAATGGACGAGAAAAAAATAGAGGATTATATAGGAAGATTGCTTGAATATCAAAAATATCTTGAGAAGCAAAAACAAACAATAGAAAACGTTGATGTTAACGAGTTAGTGAATTACACCGAAATCCTCGTCAAACAAGATAAAGATTCTGTAATCGAATTTTTGCGAGCTCTACTTAATTATGCATATTATGCTAAGAGAAATGATTTTATCGAAGCAGTAATAGATATTTATGAATCATATAATGCAATGGATAATCTTTCCGAGAGAATCGCGGAATGGCATGGGACCGCTACTCGAGATGAAATTTTCGATGGATTAATTATTCCTCCCTTAGGCGTTCATCCTGAAAAGAAACCAGAATTTACTAAGATCGTTTTGAAACGAGTGGAAGAAAAACTCGGAGAAGAGAAATTAATTGCATTGCTAAAACCCTGTTTACACCAAGGATTAGGGGGGGATATGGATAAGGATCGTAAGGATTATCATGAATTAGGGATAGATGCTTTTCTCGAAAAGAAGCGAAAAAATAGAATAAAGGAGTTTGAGAAGCATAGAGATGATGGAACCCCTGCATTTGCTCAAATAGTGGATGATGATGTTGTTGAATACGTTAAAAACAATCTAACAACTGGACTTGGTAAAAGAGAAGGCAATATTATTTATGTTTCCAAGAATCCTTACCAAATTAAGAAAGCACTAGAAACTGATGATTTGAGAATGAAAAGGTTTTATGCTTGTTTCTGTCCATGGGTTCGTGGGGCAATAAAAGATGGATCTGAACAGGATGTTTCGAAACATTTCTGTCAATGTAGTGGTGGATGGTACAAAGAATATTACGAAAAATTATTCGAGCAATCAATCAAGATAGAACCTTATGAGACCGCATTAAGTGGATATCCTTACTGCAAATTTGTTGTCCACTTGCCTGAAAATGTAATTGTTAAATAAAACTAATTGAATTCTCAGAAAATTCAAAAAAACTGAGATACAAAAGAAGTTTTCCCCATCTTGATATGCAAGTTATCAATGTACTTTAATTAAATAATCACTATCATAACATTTTTATGGAATCTTTGGAAATCTCTTCGCAATTTCAAAGTTGAGCTCAGAGGAATTAATGAATGTATGAAATTGTAAAGAAAGAATGGCTTCATGAAGTTATTTTCCTGATAGAGATTAAAACTCCAGCAATCGCTAAGAAGATTCGTGCAGGGAATTTTCTGGTCTTACGAATGCGAGAAGGAGCAGAAAGAATCCCTATCACTGTTGCAGATTACAACAGAGAGAAAGGAACTGTTACATGTATTATCCAAGTTATAGGACAATCCACAAAACTTCTTTCAACTTTAGAAGAAGGAGATCACATAAAGGATGTAGTTGGACCACTAGGCAATCCCACAGAAATCGAAAAATACGGTACTGTTGGAATTGTGTCTGGAGGGTTAGGAATTCCTTTAGCAAACCTAGTAGCTAAAGAATTGAAAGAGGCCGGAAACAAAGTAATCGGAATGGTTGGAGCGAGAACAGAAGAACTTCTCGTTTGGGAAGAAGAAATGTCACAATACTGTGAAGAAATGCAATACTGTACTGATGATGGATCCAAGGGAATGAAAGGATTTACTACTCATTTATTAGAAGAAAAAATAGCAGAACTTGCGAAAGAGAAGAAGAAACTAGATATGGTATTCACAGTCGGACCAACAATAATGATGAAATTCGTAACTCAAATAACAAAGAAACACGAAATACCAACAATTGCAAGTCTTAATCCTATCATGGTGGACGGAACTGGAATGTGCGGCGCTTGTCGAGTTACTATTGATGGTAAGATCCAATTTGCTTGTGTTGATGGTCCTGAATTTGATGCTCATAAAGTTGATTTTGATGAGCTCATTAATCGATTAGCTCAATATAAGAATCAAGAGAAAGTTGCTCTTGATAAATACGATAAAGAATGTGGAGGAAAACACAAATGACCGAGGAGACAAAAGAGCGAAGAGTCCATAAGCGAAGTGAGAAAACACCAGTCAAAACTAAAATGAAAGAACAAAAACCAAAGGTTCGAGTCAAGAACTACTTAGAAGTTCCTTTTGGTTACACTGAAGCTGATGCTATCTTAGAAGCTGAACGATGCTTGCATTGTCGTCGAGCTTTTTGTCAAGAAGGTTGTCCAGTTGACATTGATGTTCCTGGTTTCATTGATGCTATCCTTCGTAAAGATTTCAAGAATGGTATTAAGATTATCAAAGAAACTAATGTTCTTCCTGCTATTTGCGGCAGAGTTTGTCCTCAAGAATCACAGTGTGAAGCAGCTTGTCTTTTAGGTAAGAAAGAAGGTTGGGATCCTGTTGGCATAGGTCGATTAGAGAGATTCCTTGCTGATTGGGAACGAGAACATGGTGTGACAACACCAGAAGTAGCTAAATCCACTGGCAGGAAAGCAGCAGTTGTTGGTTCCGGACCTGCAGGATTAGTTGTCGCCGCTGATTTAGCTCGTTTAGGTCATAAAGTTACCTTATTTGAAGCCTTCCACAAAGCAGGTGGAGTTTTAATTTATGGTATACCTGAGTTCAGATTACCAAAAAAGATTCTTGCAGAGGAAGTTGAAACTTTAGAAAAGATGGGTGTAGAAATCAAGTATAATACTGTTATTGGTTTAACCTACACTCTTGATGAGCTCTTCGAAATGGGTTATGATACCATTTTCTTAGGAACCGGCGCAGGCTTACCACGATACCTTGGTATCCCCGGTGAAAGCTTGAATGGTGTTTATTTTGCAAATGAATTCCTAACTCGAGTTAACCTCATGGAAGCTTACAAATTCCCAGAGGGTTCTGACACACCAGTCCACATTGGAAAGAAAGTTGTAACAATAGGTGCTGGCAATGTTGCTATGGATTGTGCACGAACAGCTTTACGTCTTGGTGCTGAGAAATCATATATTGTTTACAGAAGATCTATCAACGAAGCACCCGCCAGACAAGAAGAAATTCACCATGCACAAGATGAAGGCGTTGATTTCCATTGCTTATCTAGTCCCTTAGCAATTATGGGAGATGAAGGAAACAATGTTATTGGTCTTGAATGCCAAGAATGTGAGCTAGGTGAACCTGATGAATCAGGTCGATGCAGACCTTTGCCCATTGATGGTGCATGTTTTGACATTGAATGTGATACTTTAATCATCTCAATCGGTCAAAGACCAAATCCACTTGTCCCAAGAAATACTCCTGGTTTAGACACTCACCGTTGGGGTGGAGTTATCGTTAATGAAGAAACCGGAGAAACCTCAGTTCCATGCGTTTACGCAGGCGGAGACATTGTAACTGGAGCTGCTACTGTAATTCTAGCAATGGGAGCAGGCAGAACAGCTGCCAAAGCAATGCATGAACAAATGATTAATAAAAAATAATTAGATAATTGATGATTTTTTCGTCAATTATTCTTTCCTATTTTTTTCTTTTTGTATAATCAAGATGTGAAATAACCTTTTAGAATATTAAACAGAAGGTTAAAAATGAACTAAATAGTTAATTTAGCTGTTAATTATACAAGAAATGCGAAAAGTGTAAAATTTAGTCGTAATTTTTTTAACTATAAGATTTGATGTGAATATTTATGGATGACCCAATTGAACTTGAAGTATTAGATCGAAATAGTATTTATCCAAACAAAATGTTACTTGATTATCTTAACAAGAAGCAACCAATGTATGATTTTCTTAAGAAAAATCCCAAGAAACTTCATACGGTTAAATTTACTGGTGATAGATCTCTACTTAAAGAAGTTTTACTGAAATATAATAAATCTATTAATGCTCATGAAGAGTCCATAAAGAATATTGAGCAAATTGAAAATGAAGATATTTATTTTGTAGTTACTGGTCAACAACCGGGATTTCTGACAGGACCATTATATACCATTTACAAAACTTTCGCAGCAATCAATTATGCGGAGAAATTTAGCAGTGAGAAGATTAAGCTCATTCCTGTTTTTTGGAATGCTTCGGAGGATCATGATGTAGAAGAAGTAAACAATATTAGAATACTTAATAGAAAAAACGAAATTGTTCCACTTGTTATTGATCCATGCGAAGCAATGGGTAAAAGCTTAGAAAAAATTCAGTTGCACAAATGCAGCTGCAATGATATCGTCTCTACCATGCTTGAAACTTTTCCGGAAACAGATTTCACTGATATGTTGTTTAATGAGATAATTAAACTAGAATTAGAAAAATCGGAAATGTGGGGGGACTTTTTCAGTCGCATTATGACCAGATTATTTGGTAAGTGGGGTTTAGTTTTAGTGGAGCCTTGGATTTTCAGACCACACCTTACAGATTATTTTTCAAAACTCATTGAGAAACCGATTCATTATAATCAAATCTTTCTAAAAACAACAAATCAATTATTTGATTTAGGTTATAAACCAAAAATGCATAAAAAAGAAGATATTGTTGGACTTTTCTATATTGATGAAGAGAATTTTAGAAACACAATAACAATTGATAAGAAAGGAGCTTATCACATTTCAAATGGTTCGACTCTCACTAAAGAACAAATTTTAGATGAATTACAGAGTAATCCAGAAAGATTTAGCACTAATGCTATCTATCGACCTTTAGCTCAAGATACTATGATGCCCACACATATTTTTGTTGGTGGGCCATCAGAAATCGGTTATCATATACAAATAAAAGATCTCTATCCAGAATTCGGATTGAAACAATCCAATTTACAATTTAGAATGGGAGCTACCGTTCTAGAACGACATATTAATCGTATTGTTGCGAAATATGATGTGAATCTTGCTGAACTTAAAGATACAAATAAACTCACCTCTCGCTTACTAAGAGCTGAAAATAAAGAATTCTTAGCAAATTATTTCGATCAGATTACAAATACACTTGATGATATGAATAAAAATCTCACAGATGTAAGTCAAGAATTAGGGAAGCGAGCCGAAGGAAGAAAGCAAAAAATAATTAAGGAGCTTAACAACATCGAACGAATGTACTTGAAATATGTGAAAGATGACAATCAAGTTTTACAAGCACAACTCCAAAAAGCAAAAGCTTATGTGTTTCCTGATGATAAACCTCAAGAAAGAATTTTTAACATCTTCCAATACTTAAACAAGTACTCAATAAATATGTTAGATTGTATGAAGGACTTAATGACAAAAGTTGATCCTGGAAATCATGTGGTGTTGAAATGCTGGATGTTTTAGTGTTTGCTCCTCATCCGGACGATGCAGAATTGGGTGCAGGTGGAGCCATTGTTAAAGCAATAAGTGCTGGTTTTAAGGTTGGAATTATTGATCTCACTGCAGGAGAGATGGGCTCACTTGGAACTAAAGAATCTAGATTAGGAGAAGCTGAAGCAGCTCGAAAAATCCTTGGAGCAGAACTCCGTCAAAACCTCGGATTTCCTGATGCTTTTTTACCCTTTGAGGATAAGAAAAAAGTAGTTTTAAAGATTGCAGATAAAATAAGAGAATTCAAACCAACAATTGTTTTAATGCCATATTGGGAGGATCGTCACCCAGACCACGTAACAACTTCAGTAGTCGTCTCAAAAGCTTGCCACTTTGCTAAGCTTATGAAAATAAAACTGGATCATCCAAAACATAAAGTGAAACATTTGCTATACTATGAGCTTAATAATCAATCAAAATTCACTTTTATTATGGATATTAGTAATGAGTTCAAAAAGAAGAAAGAAGCTATCATGACTTTTAAATCACAATTCAAAGAATTTTCAATGGAATACCTACCGTTTCCAGTAGAAGAAAGATGCAAGCATTATGGTTCATTGATAGAAAAAGAATACGGTGAAGCTTTCTATATGAAAGATCCATTAGTATTGAAAGATTGGAATGCACTAATATAGAGCAGTTTAGAATGATCTTTTGATGTGTGAAAAATGAAAATTGGAATTATTAATTACCCAACTTTTGGTGGCAGTGGTATTGTTGGAACAGAATTAGGTTTAAAACTAATGGAACGAGGTCATGAAGTTCATTTTATATCTTATCAACTTCCTGAGCGGTTGAAATTAGAAGAGAAATTCAATTTTCATGAAGTGAATATTTTATCTTATCCCCTTTTCAAATACAAACCTTATACTATAATTCTTGCTTCATTAATATCGAAACTACAGAAAGAAGAAGAAATAGATGTTTTTCATGCGCATTATGCCATTCCTCATTCTGTATCACTTCACCTAGCAAAACTTACTGACCCAAAAATGAACATAATTTCAACTCTACATGGTTCAGATATACATTTGCTTGGCCTTGATGATGCTTATAAGCCAATTTTGGAAAATAGTTTGAATAATCATGATGCTTTAACCACAGTTTCAAAATTCATGACTAAATTCATTGCAGAGCATTATAATATAGATAAAGAGGTTCGGGTAATCTACAATTTTGTGGATCCGGAAAAATTCTCTCATATCAAGAAACCCGAAAAGGATGAAATTGTTTTATCACATGTTTCCAATTTTCGACAAGTAAAGCGATCTCCAGATATAATTAAGGCTTTTGCTAAAGTGGTTGAAAAGTATCAAAACATTAGATTGGAGATGATAGGTCAAGGACCTGAATTGGAATACTGTCGTGATTTAGCAATTACTATGGGGTTAAAGGATAAAATCACTTTTCGAGGTAGTTTGTTAAATGTTCCAAGAGTTCTATGTTTTACTGATATCTTTCTGATTCCATCTGCAATTGAGAGTTTTGGATTAGCTGCTTTAGAAGCTATGTCATGTAAAATTCCGGTGATATCTTCGAATGCAGGAGGTCTTCCAGAAGTCAATATCCATGAGAAGACTGGTTTTGTGATTGAAACTGGAGATGTAGAAGGACTAGCTGATAGAATACTAACACTCGTAAATGATGAGAAATTAAG
>JAGMDP010000041.1 GCA_023128635.1 Candidatus Heimdallarchaeota archaeon
TTCAACGAACTCACTTAGAGCTCCAAGACCATCAAAACTAGTACCATCAACTAGCAAGTTTTCGTCATATATTCCTCGGTATTCAGCACATATCGGACAGGATACAACTGTAACACCTTCCTCAGTTAACTCCTTAAACAAATCAGCAATATTCCTATCTCGTTCATCTGATGGTTTTATAGTATTAACAACATTGTAAGCACCATCAGTATAGAGATAAATACCTGTGACTTCATGACCAGCTTTGACAGCAGCCTTAGCCAGCTTTATCACAGTATCTGAATTCTGAAATGTATATGGGGAAGTCATTAGTAAAAATGCAATTTTACCCATAATATTCACCGTTTTTCCTACAAATATGGAAATCTAGTCAATGTATAAGTGAAACGGTTTAAAAAGTAAACTAAAAAAATGCCTTAGAAAATAAGTGCTCAGCTTTATAAAATCCCTAGTTAAAGTGGTAATCGGCTTAAAGTAAAATAAACCTATAGGTTTTTGATTAAAAATGGCTGAAACTAAAAAAATGGCTATCGTTGTACATTCAGGTACACTTGATTTAGCCTATCCACCATTAATGCTCGCTGCAGCAGCAGGAGCCAGTGACATTGAAGTAGATATCTTCTTCACTTTCTGGGGCTTAAACCTCTTAAAGAAGAAAGGACTCAAACGAGCAAAGCTCGGTGGTGCTTGGAGACTAGGTACTGGTATGATGAAAATGATGATCAAACGAACCGGCATGGCAACCTTACCAGATCTATTAGAAGCTGTTATGGAAACAGGCAAAGTAAGACTTTGGGCTTGTACCGCAACCATGGATATAATGATGGTCAAAAAAGAACAACTCATTGACGGATTAGAAGGTTACATGGGAGCAGCAGGATTTTTAGATATTGCTGCAGATTGTGACATACAATTATTCATCTAAGGTGACTTTTAAATGACTGATATGCCAACTGCGGATAAAACAATTGATTGTCGTGGTATGCAATGTCCTATGCCAATCCTAAAAGCTAAGAAAGAGATACTAAAAATCGAAATAGGCCAAACATTGGAAGTTCTTTCTAATGATGCTGGTTCTAAAGAAGATTTTCCACGGTGGGCTAAACGCACTGGCAACGAATTTCTTGGCGTCTTTGAAGACGATGACACTCATTACTTTATAAAAAGAAAGGTATAACCTACTTCTTTTTTATTTTTTCTTTTTTTTTATTACATTTTGATAAGTAGTTGATATACCATAAAAACGGTAAACTTTAAAAGCGAAAGAAGAAACGAAAGACTCGCAGAAACTCATCACCGGAAGTTAAGCCTTCAAACGTAGTGGTAATTACTGATCTGAGCGATCGTTCGGGAACATCATTAAGCTGCGTTGCGACGCGGTCAAAGCTGGAGGGTAACACCCGGACTCGTTCGATCCCGGAAATGGTGAGTTTCGTGCCTTTTGATCTCTCTTTTTTAATTTTCAGAATTCGTCTTCTACATCGAACGCTAATTTTCCAGCTTCTTTTGTGAGTAAATTGAATTCAATTTTGTGTTTCCCAGGTTCTATATTACCTTTTATTCTAAAAGTAAAAGTATCTCCTTTTGTTAACTTGAAGGGGTTTTCTTTATTGACATCCACTAAATTGACAACTACATCATCATTGATTACGACTTTTATTTTATCAACATCAAAATCTTGCTCATCTATCTTTATTGGATCTAGTCCAATTATAGTTGCGGGATAGATATTATTCTGCAATTGAAAGATAATTTCATCTGCATCTTGCTTCAAACTACCATTTTTATAGAGTTTTCTCAACATCACTTTAGGTATCATAGAAGTATACTCCTGTTATTTCATACAAATCTCTTAGTGGTTTTTATATTTTATTGACTCACGGAAAAGCTGATTTTAGGAATTCAAAAATGTGTTTCCTGGATATCTTTGATTCACCCCTTACTCGAGGGCTAAAAACAAAGCCTACTCTTCCAACTTTTGTTTCTTTCTTGCGAGAGTGTTTTAATAATTCAAACATGACTTTGTAACCCTTTGGGCGGAAACCTTTCGGATGTTTTTCTATAACCATTTTGGAATATTCAGTTTCTCCACCGAAGAATCCACTCATAACATCTCCACAACTCGCAGAGCGATGAATCCAATGAGAAAATTTCCCTATAACGCTTGCCCCCCAAGATATTACTCGTCTTGAGAAAGGCCAATCGGGGATTTCATCTCTTTCACCTATGACGAAATTAAATCCTTCCCGGAGTCTAATAGCAATCTCTCCTACCTTCTCTGGTGGGTGTTGAAAATCACAATCCATAACAATATAGTATTCAGTTTTAACCATCTTGATGGCATCAAGCACACTAATAGTTAATCCATGAATTTCTTCTTTTTCTCTATCTAGTAAAAGGAAATCGGGATTCGTTTCACTGAATTTGCGAACTTGTTCTCTCGTACCATCTTTTGATCCATCATCAGCAACAATGAGTTTTATTCCTTTGTAATTCTCATTCATGTGTTCCATTAAAGGACCAATGTTTTCATTTTCATTAAAAGTTGGAGTGACTAATGTAATATCGCTAAAATCCATATCAGGAGGAACTACTATTGGTTCTTCCGGAACTTTTTCCAACACATCAAATGTCCAAACTTCATTCCACATATAATTCCAGAATACTGTAATAATGAATGCAATTGCACTTGCAGGCACAGTTGCCCATCTATCTGATGAAATTACCATTAAGAATAGTGTTTTGAAACCTGTAGTCAATATGTATTTTAGTATGGCTCCTGATGCACCAACTAAAGCATACTTAAGGAACTGTGTAACAACTTTTTCTGATTTGGCTTCGCCGAAAGTCCAAACTTTGTTAAGGACATAATTAGACAAAGTAGCAGCTGCAATGCCAACAGCAATTGCCATCAAATCAATATATGTAAAACTAAAGATTCCCCATAAATTATGAGGTACTTCTATAACAGGAGAGTTAAACTTATACAAAATGAATTCTGCAAGATTAAGAAACGCTAAATTAATTCCCAATCCTATTAATGATACAATTGAGAATTTTAGCAACCGATTTTTAAAACCAACACCTAATCGTTTGAAACGATCCTTAATACTGGTTTTTGGAACCTCATCCTTAGTAACTGAGTCATTTGTTAACTGGGATTGCTCATCCTGCATGTTTGTGTTTCTCCTGAATGTAGTCAAAATCTAACAAGCTATTATGTAATAAGGTATTACAAAATTCATTATTAAAACTATTCAATAAAATTAATGCATACACACCATGATTGGTTCATCTTCTCTAATTTTTCCAAGAAATTTTGAGCGTATAAATTTATAATTTTAAAGAACTTATTTTGATATGATGAACTAAATGTCGGATTCGGCAGTTATACTAACAAACTTAACAAAGGAATTCGGAGAACTTAGAGCTGTTGACACCTTAAATCTGGACATAGCTGAAGGAGAGATTTTTGCCTTAGTCGGTCCTAATGGAGCTGGGAAAACAACTACAATAAAGATGATTTTAGGTATTCTTGCTCCAACAATGGGTGAAATTCAGGTTTTAGGATGGAGTATTCCAAAAGAACGAAAGAAGATAAAACGAGATATTGGCTATTTAGCACAACAAAGAGCGCTATATGATTCTCTAACTACTCGAGAGAATATCGAATTCTTTGCTGGTATTAAGGGTATGGCAAACGATGATATCAGAGAGAAAACCGATGAGCTGATTCAGGTATTAGATCTCGTTGAATATGAAAAAGTTCGTGCCAGCAATCTTTCTGGTGGTACACAGCAAAGATGTGCTTTAGCGTGTGCTTGTGTAAACAATCCGCGATTATTACTTCTTGATGAAGCTACGGTTGGTTTAGATCCTGTTTTACGGAAAGATGTTTGGGATTACTTACGTAATTTCAATAAAAAAATGAAAGGGGCAATAATAGTTACTACTCATTTTCTTGATGAAGCAGATTATGCTGACAGAGTTGGATTTATGCGAGGAGCGAAAATGATTGCGTTGGATGCTCCTGATGTTTTAAAGAAACAGACCTCTTCTGTTACTATGGAAGAGGTTTTTCTGAAATTAGTCAAGGGAGAGATCTATTAATGCGTATGACTTGGCTAGTTACAAAACGAGTTACAAAATTTATTCTCAGAGATAAGCGATTAATTGCTTTAATGTTAATTGTTCCTATAGTAATGTCTCTGGTAATTGGTTATGGCTTCAGTGGCGAGATAAAAAATGTCAAAGTGGTTATTGTTAATCTTGATGATCCAACTCTAATCCCACTTTCTGCAACAAATAATCTCACAGATTATTTGAAAACCAAAACAGATCTAGTTGAAGTCACTGAAATAAGTTTTCCAACCTTACAAGATTGGAATGAAAGTAAACAAGCAGTTCTGAATGGGGATTACAAGGGTGCTATCTTGTTTCCAGAGAATTTTACAGATACACTAATTGGTCGACTTCTGAACATAAGCAATGATAATACCGCAATAGAAGTTTATCTAGATAATTCAAACCCGCAAGTTAGTGGTAGTGTAATAAAAGCTTTGAGTGAAGGATTTCAATTCGCATTTGGTTCTAATATGGGATTAGCAATTGTTACAGAGTTTGCATTTGATCAAGGTTTAACTCAACTACAATATATGATGCCATCAATACTTCCTTTTGCAGTTTTCTTCATGTCATTTATTTTATCGATTATCTCATTAATTAGTGAACGAAAAGCAGGAACATTAGATTTGCTACTTCTTTCACCATACAGAAAAGTCAACATAATTCTGGGTTATTTAATCCCCTTGTCAGCTGTCTCTGTTGTTCAAGCATCAATACTCATATTGTTGACGATTTTTGCATTTAATATACCGATTCTTGGTGGAGCTGGTGCATATTTTGCGATCTATTTTATGCTGTTATTAAGTGGTATGTCTGGAATGGTCCTAGGATTTTTCCTGTCGACATTTGCAAAAACGGAATTACAAGCTATACAATTTATTCCAATGATCACATTTACGATGCTGTTACTATCAGGTATTCTTGTTCCTTTGGAAACACTCCCAAGATGGTTGCTCCCGATTTCCTATATGCTACCATTAACATACGGAGCAGAATATCTTAGAACAGTAATGATTGAAGGAACAGGATTTCTGTGGCACTGGCATATCGCTCCAGTTATTGCTTTCATATTAATTATGCTGTTCTTGTCCTCTCTAACGTTAAGAGAAAGTAAATTATGATTAAATTATAGTGCTTTTACAGAAAAAAAAAGAGATAAATGAGGTTGGCTTAAACAACCTCTAATCCTACCTTTCGACAAGGCCAGCAATAGATCTTTCTTTGTTGCTTGATAGTCTTGCGTCCTTGAGTTCTCCTCTGAGATTCTTGGGCATTCTTGTGGGTAAACTGAATCTGGTTTCTTCATCTTGAGCATATGCGAAGACAAAGGTCAAGTAAGCTGTTTTCATTGGTCTAAAGATAAAGAAAGTTGGAATGAAAGCGAAAATTATTGTTGAGAGAATAGCAAGTGGATAAGCTAATACCGGATCAAGTCCATAAGCGAAATGAAGTACCATACCTAAAATTGCACCAATAACACCGTAAAGAAAGAATGCGATAAACTGCAAGATACTAAAAGCTCTTTGAACACCAGTTTCTCTTATTAAAACATCCATGTAGTATTTCTTGAGTAAATTGAAGCTTCTTTTGACACCATCTTTAAATCCATGCCCTTCAATAACAATTGCGGGTAAAGTAAAATATGTGAGATATTTGAAAATGATTCCCATCACTGCCGCTAACATTCGAGCAAGTATAGCTAAAACAATTCCGGCAACATTACCTTTCTGTTGTGAACGTGATGCTGCATTTCTCAACATACTTTGTATCCACTGAACAAGCGCAGTTACTATCCCAAATGTAAGGATTGGTCCAAATTTGCCTGCAACATTTTTTCTGCAGAATTTGAAATCGGGATCTCTTTTTCGGTACCATTCATAGGCATAAGTGGTATTAATTGCTTCAGCAGCGTAGAATATTCCATAGTAGATTATGAGTTGTACTAATGTAATTACTGTACCAATGAGATAGCCTAGCCAAGGCATCGCTGCTAATGCTACAACACTGAAATAGCCGTAAATAGATGCGATTGTTAAGAAATTCATAATAGATACAAATGAAACAAAAAGTGGGGCAACCATCATACCTTTCTCAGCCATAACTACTTGCCCAGTGAATTTCATGAATTCACCTGCTCTTCTTATTTTATTAAAACTAAAAATCATTGTAAGCAATAGTAGCCCTCCTGGAATCAAACCAGGTAAAGCGAATAAAATTCCTCCACCAAGGAGGAATCCAGCTAATAGGCCACCTACAACACTTCCTATTATGAAGAATATACTTCCAGCGATAACTAGAATATCTCCAAATTTCGAAGTTAAAAATAATAGTAACCATCCTACTAGAAAACCTACAACAACTAGTCCAACGAAGATAACTACTAGAATCCACCAGTATTGAACAAATGTACTTCCTAAACCAAATATTAACACAATAAAGGCATCTAAATAAGGTTGTACAGTCGAGTTCATCAACAGCAAAACTAAGAATGTTACACCAGTTCCGAAGAATAACAATGTGAAAATTGTAAAGAAGGCAATTGCTTT
>JAGMDP010000042.1 GCA_023128635.1 Candidatus Heimdallarchaeota archaeon
ATATAGTATGATGATATGTTTTATTGTAATGAATTATTTCTGAGGGATACTATGTCGAAAACTCAAGTTGAAGCGGATAAAAATTCAGAAAAATCTTCTCTTGAGTCTTCAAATGATGAAACCCCAACCGCTCATGATCTAGCAGTAGAAACAACTTCTAGTTTAGTCAGTGGTTCAGCTTTGCTATTCCTTGCAAACATAGTCATTGTGATTGCTGGTTTTATTCTTGCAGCCATTCTAATACATAAAATGCCTGATTATATTTACGGCGCTTCAAGAACACTTCAAAGAATAATTGTTATAACTACAATAATTGCTTTGAAGGGGATTGGAAATTCAATTATCATACATTTCTCTGGGAAAAATATTGAGAAAGAAAAAATAAGTGATATGATTATTGCGTCTATAACATTCAGTATTATTTCAGGTTTTGTTTTTGCAATTATAGTATTCTTTTTAGTGGTATACGTCGTTCAACCTAGAGTCGATGTTTTAGGTAATTTGTCCTTAGTTAGGCTGATTTTTGGTTTATTATTTGTATTTCCCATGACCTTTTTAGTTTCTTCTTTAAACAGTTCTTTATTGGGATTAAGGAAGATTAAACAGAGTGTTGTTGCAATTGGCATTCAAAGTATCGGTAATTTACTATTTTCTACCCTTTTCGTCTTTTTGGGCTTTGGTGTTTTTTCAATAATTTTGGGATTAGGATTTGGTAGTCTTCTTTCCGCTGTTTATAGTTTACTAGTTAACAAAGAATATATTAGCTCCTTTTTCAGGAGAAAAAAAGTATTCCGAAATATTTTGCATTCATTTAAATCATTAAGATTGATATTGTCTTTTTCTTCACCTATTGTTTTAGCATCTATTTCTACCCAATTAATTGAAGGAGCAATGATTTTCATTATTTTAGGATTTTTCTTTGAAAACGGTCATCTAGCCTATATTCAGATTGCCTATTTCAATTACGTCTTTATGTTAATAATGGCTACTCGTATTCCACAAGATTCAATTGGACGAATGCTGCTACCACATTTAAGAACTCTTGAGTTAAAAGATGCAAGAAGAGAGCTTCATAGAGCAATTAGGTTTATGATGCTAGGAACCATTCCAATAAATGTTGTTTTTGGTATTTTTACAGAAGAGATTCAAACACTTTTAGAACTTATTATCAGCAGTGGTAGTAGTTTATGGCTTGGAACATCAACGATCATACCTTTACTACGATTATTAATTATAGGTGGGCACATTTCATCAGCTTATTACCTTTTAATGAGTAGCAATATATCCCTTAGAAAACCAAACATTTATGCAAAAACAGAATTCATTGGACTAATAGCTATCTGTTGTTTTAGCTTGTTTTTTGTTCCCGGATTTGGTATTATAGGAATTGCTTTTGCATTCATAATAGCTTATTCTATAATGCTTCTTTATGCAATTTTTAATATGTTATCTAATGAAATTATTTCTCTTCGAAGTGTAGGTGAGATCTTAAGTCTAAGTTTTATTACTTCTACTGCTATTGCAATTGTCTATGTCATTGAATACTATGTTGGTGTAGCCATTTACTGGAAAGTTATTATTGCCATTTGTTGTTTGATTCTTAGTTTACTAATAATTCGATTAAGAAAGTCTGACTTTGTATTTGCTTTTGATTTATTCAAACGATTATTTGGAATAAGAAAAAAAATCGATTTGGAAAAGAAAGTAAATTAAGAAAGTCTGTTGTTACGAAAAAAAGCAAAGATTTAAAAAAACAATTCAATTCTTTATTCAAATCAGAGTTGGATATGAGAAGAAGAGACAAGACTTCGGAGATTAATAAAAATGGAATTTTGTGACAAATGTAGTTCATTGTTAGCGCCAAAGAAAATAAATGGGAAAGTAGTCATGACTTGTCCAAAATGTGGCAAAGGGAAAGAGCTTTCAAAAGGAGAGCAAACACAAAAACAAGAGATAAAACAATCAGATGAAGAAAGCATGGTTATAATTGAGAATCCTGATGAATTGAATACTATGCCAACGAAGAAAATGCGTTGTCCAAAGTGTGCTATTGTTGTTGATACACAATACTGGGCGGTTCAAACACGTAGCGGAGATGAAGCACCAACCAGGTTTTATCGTTGCATGAAGTGTAAACACACTTGGAGAGAATACGATTAATTTAAACATTCATTCTTTCTGCTATTGCAATTAACCTCGCAACCCGTATAGGTTCAGGAATTCTTCCTACAAGAGTAATATCCTTTAATAATTGAGAAATTTCTTCGTGTTTTAGACCTATAAATTGAGCATAAATTGGTTCATTATTTTCAGCAGAAATATACTCTCGAGGTAACCCATTTCTTTTGATAATTGCTAATTTCTTTTCTCCATCAGGTAAATTTCGTAATGCTTTGGATATTTTTTCCATATTTGGCTCTCTATCAACTATAGAGATTATTGGTAAATCGGTTTTTTGGTGTAACTGCTCTAGATCAATGTAATTAAATCCCGCTATTGTGACTCCCCTAGTCATTATTAATTTTAGTTGTTGTTGATGAGAACTCTGCTGAATCATATCAGCAATTCTGTTTGTCGCATCATCACCATCAACTGTGACTTGGCTTTTCAGAACCCCTTCTAGAAGAATGGAGCCACGATAAATTGCTCCTATTATCGGTACGTTTTTGTCTTTCTCCCGGTTAAACGATGCACATGCTAATCCAATAATTTTTATTCCTTTTTTTAGTTGCGGATTCAAGCTTGTCACCAATAAAGAAAATTTCTCAAATACTAGCTTTCTTTTATTCGTTCAATAATTTCCAGCATTAATTTTGTAAAAGCTTCAGTCATTATTTCTCTTTCTTTACTTCTTTTTTCAAAAGCTTCGCGATCGTATTCCTGAATTGAAGATTCAAGTATAGCAACTAGCTCATCAATTGTATACAATCCATTCAAATATGTATGACCAATTAATGCTTCAGCCCCATCCCCTATCTCGCCTGCTGTGGAACTTGATGGCATAAGAGCTCTGAGACCGGCTCCCCGTACTGCTTCTGAAAGTGCCTTATCATAGACTCTTTCACCTACAGGTTTACCATAGGCTTTTGTTTTTGCTAATGAATAGATGAAATTCACTAATGCATCCCCAAACTTTGCTAAATTACGATTTCTCATACTTTCTCTTAGTTTATTTTTTGTTTTCTCTTGGAATGCTGCTTTTTTCATTTGACATCAACTTGAGCTCTACAACAAACTAAGTATTACTCTCTAAAAATAGTTCCTAGGGGAATTAGAACGAAAAGTAAGAAACGAGATTAATTTCTATTTGGTTTTTTCTAAGAGTTTATAGAAATCATCAACATTTTTCGTTAAATCTTTACAAGCGGTTCTTACCGCTTTGTCTATTTTTCTTTTTGGAGCAGCTTTTATAACCAATTTTGCTTTGTCAACAAAAGGATGCTCTTTATAATATCCGGCTGAATCGACATCTCGGGCATCGCAGAGAAACTCTCTTATTATGTTTGCAAATGTATGTCCTTCACCGAGTAACTCGAGAGTTATTCCCTTATCTTCATCGTATTCTAGGATTTTAACTTTCATTTTTAGATTCACCAGTTTTTAAAAGTGTCTTGAGTCATTGAAATTCAATGCTGTTTTATTTCTTTCGGTTATTTTGTTATCTTTATGCATTTTTCCAGAGCTTGAGTCGGTTCGACTATTAATTTTAGTCTTTTAAGCTCGTCTTCTTCTACAATTTTTACTTTCTTAGCAGACGCAATAGTTTGTTCAATAGTTGTATTTTTCACAATTGCTAAGACTAAGATTACATCTCTTAAGCTGCTTGTCGAGACTTCATATGGAATTTCTGCCATAGTTTTATCCAACAATGTTATGAGTTCAAGTATAGAATTATAATTAATCTTAGAGAAAAATACTCCTTCTTTTCTTTGACTTTCATATCCTTTATAATCTAAAATTTGTAATAAAGGCTTAATCGGGAAAGTTTTTCCAGTAACTTTTGATAAGAATTCAATATCATAATTGTAAAACTCTTCATCATCTGGGTAAAGCATCCCATTTACAATCTGGTGAATTCTTTTAGTGATCTCAAGAGCGTCTTTCAATTTCTCTTTGGCACCTTCAAATCTAATAGTTACTCTCCCAGGATAATAATCTGCAAAGATATCAACTATCTTGATTTGTTTTTGAACAGCTTCTAGGAACATGATTGCTTCATTTGTAGAGTGGATTTTCAAAACTATTTCTTTTGATGTCCAGCGTGCCAACCACAATTTCACCTTTTAAAAAGTAATTTCACGTTTTTATAATCTAGCTCTGCCATAATCTTCTGCGACTTTTCTTGGTTCCACATTCCCACAACTATCACATTTGAGAGTTCCTCTTCTCAAATAATGGAGTTTTTCTCCGCAGATACTACAGAGACCATAAATTACACCGAATTCATTATAGGTGGTAGTAAATTGCATTGGAATGGTGTGGGCATCAACTACTTTACCCCTTACAACGTCGCCTGATTTTAT
>JAGMDP010000043.1 GCA_023128635.1 Candidatus Heimdallarchaeota archaeon
GCGAACCAAATTCTCATCTGAAAATCTTGACATAAACCATATGAAAGAAATACAGAAAACATTGCCTGAAGGATTAGTAATAGAGAAACTAACTGAGGAAACAATAAAGAATATCTCTAAACAAGCAAATAACATAACTAGATTACTTTTCCCCTCACCAGAGAATTTTATCAAAAGGAATTTTGGTTTCTGCATATTAGATGGCGAAAAAATTACTTCTTTAGCTTTAGCGGCATCACCTATTTACGATAAGCATTTTGAGATTCATATAGAAACAGATCCGGAGTACCAACGAAGAGGTCTAGCAATGATATCTTGTGCCAAGTTAATTGAATATAGTTTACAAGAAGGATTAGTTCCTCATTGGGATGCGGACAATGAACCATCTGCAAAACTTGCATTAAAACTAGGCTTTACTAAACCAGAAAAATACCATGCGTATTATTGGTTTGAAAAATAGATTCAATTTATATGATTTAAAATTAATTTCCATTTATTAGAAATAGTTATACTGAAATAATTTTATTGATTTTTTACCTTGATTTCCATATGCCCAATTAAAAGATTTTATTTATCAGTGATGAAATATAGTAAGATGGAATAAAGGTTGTTAATATAATGTCTAAGAAACCAGAAATCCCCAAGACAATTAAAGTTGGGAATGAACGATTTAAATTAATAAGTAAAGGTTTATCTAAATCAGATGCAAAGAAGAAAGCTGATTGGCATCGCTACAAAGGAAAAAAGGTTCGTACCAAGAAGTATGGAGATAAATATTACAACTACTCTAAAATGAAATAAATGTAGCAGTTTCTACTACATTCAGTATATCTTGTTCATTTGATAATAGATTTTTTTCATAATCAATCATATTATTTAGCTGATTAAACTATTGGTCCTAAACCAACCATGATGTAGAATCCTAGAACTATAACACCAATGCAAGACGTAACAATATTGAATATGAAAGTATTCGTTTTCCATTCATTTTTCCAAAGGAAGAAAACTGCTGAAAGTCCAATTAAAAGAGATAAAGAGACAGCTATTGCAAACGCAATAGGATTCAAATTGTAGACTAAGAATACAATCAATAATATTATTTCTAATAAAATAATGCCAAGCCAATAAACGATAGTTGCAAGTTTATACCCCAAGAAAACAGCAAAATTCCTTTTCTCATGTTCAACATCAAGGTCAAAGTCGGGTAATTCATTAGCGATATGAGCTGGGAAACTAGTAAGAAACATAACAGGTAGCATCCAGAGATGCCAGAACTCAAAACTAGCAAAACCAAAGGTAAGCCAAGCAAATACAGGTATCAATGGGAAACCAAGCATATACGGTACAATACTAATGGGTCGATGTTTCGCATAAAGATTATAGAAAATACCAGTTAAAGTAGCTCCTTGGACAAAAGGTATGATCCAAAATCCTATTTCTGCCCAGATACCAACAGCAGCAGAGAATCCTGTAAATAATACATAACAAACGATAGCCCACCAGAAAGCAACATTTGGACTCAGCCAACCATCTGGGATTGTTTTACTTTTATTATATTCCGCATCAATATCTCTATCAATATAATCATTCTGTACTCCCAAAAATCCTTCTTGAAAGAAGATAGTTAAAATAAAGAAAATTAACATCAAAATCTCATTGATAGTTATATTCTGAAACAACTCAGCAAAAGTTCCTGTGCCTTTTAAAATTAAAATAGCTATAAAAATTCCAATAGTTGTAACAGTCATTACTGGGAGAATATGCATCAATCTGAACAAACCTACAAATCCTTTAACAAATTTGAAGCGATTCTCTTTTTGATTTACAGTTTCTGCCAATTTAATCACATACTGTTGTAATGTTTTATTAGTTTAAAATATTTTGATTTTTTATCCGTGTGTGAATTAGAAAACAATTTAGGAATTCTTTTTAATCTGATTAAAATAAGATAAAATTGTCAATACGGTGTGTCTAATGGTCGTTTTGGTAACAGGTGCAACTGGTTTTCTTGGAGGAGTATTAATTAGAAAATTACTCAAAGAAGAAAAATTGCAGGGAAAAGATATTAGAGTTTTAGCTCTCGCTGATGAGTGTTGTGATGATTTAGAAGAAATAGGAGCAGAAATAATTAGAGGAGATCTAATGCTTCCAGATTCACTAAAAGGGATAATGAAAGACGTAACTACAGTTTATCATAACGCAGCAATAATCATAACAGAATCTGTTTCTAGAGAGGTAATGATGAAAGTCAACTACCAAGCAACAATTGATATTGCGAAAGCATTCCTAAAAGAAGAATCCGCTAAGAAATTTGTTTTTGCAAGTTCCTTTGGAGTCTATGGTATGAAGTATCCGAAATATCCAATTTCAGAGGAATACATGAAGAACCCCCAAAATAATTACCAAGAATCAAAATTACTAGCAGAAAATCACCTAATTAAGATGCATAAAGAAAATGGTTTAGACATAACTGCAATTAGAAATCCTTTGATTATTGGACCCGGTGATAGGAATATAACATTACGTTTGGTCAATGGCTTAATACAAAAGAAAATCCCTTACTTAGGAAAGGGAGAAAACAAATCATCGTATGTTGATGCTCGAGATAGTGCTCAGGCAATGATATTATCTACAAAAAAACCAATTTCAAAAGGTAAAGTCTACAATATCAAAAGCTTCGACATATCACAGAGAAATTATTTTGATTTCCATGCAAAAGCATGTGGAAACTGTTACCCCACAAAAAAATTCCCAATTTGGTTAGCATACATCTTTGCTTGGTATAAGGAAAAAACAACTCCAAAAGGGCAAGAATCACTTATCAATAGAACAAGAGTGAGAAGATTTGCTTATCCAAGAATGCTAAATACAAAGAAAATAGAAAGTGAATTAGGATTCCAACCTCAACACTCAGATTCTGAAAAAGTGATTCACGAAGCAATACAATGGCTAAGAGAAAATGATTTGCTAGAAAGTTAGTTTTATTTTGTCAATCTAGCAATAATTTTTTCAGCTATCTCTTCAGGATGCCAAGGAATGTTTGCTAGATTCTCTTTTGATGCTTGGATAGTAAGATGCAATGCACTGAAAGCATTATAATTAAGGAATTCAGTTAAATCCTCCTCAATAAGATCAGGTGAAGCTTTCTTGGATCGACTAAAACCGATTTTAAATGATTCAAGGAATTCTGAATAATTAATTGCTGAGGAAACTGTTTGCTGACCACCAGTTGTATAGTATTGCGCGTTGTCCAAAATGAGTATTTTCAGATTTTTCGGTTTATAGAAAGCACTTGTAACAATTGATCCTAAACCCATTAAGAAATTACCATCTCCAGTAATAACAATAATTCTTTTGTCAGGATTAGCTTGTGCTAAACCAAGACCAACAGGAACTGGTAAACCCATAGATCCTCTAAGATACACTTGAGGTCTTGGTAGAGTATGGAATACTTCTCTGCTAATATTTCCATTTGAACTCACAATAACATCATTTTCATCAATTAGGTTTTTTAATGCAAAAATGACTTCGATACCCTTCATTGATTCAACACTCCTAGTCTAACTAATAAAACAACTGGAGAAGAAGCTTCTACCGTTTTCTTCATAGCATTTTTCATGTCTACTTCCCAATTATCAACTGTTAATTCAGAATAAGGAATCTTCATTGCTTCCAGAAGCGATTCTGTTACATCTCCCATAACTGAATGTTCAGGAAAATCCTTGTCAGGTTCTAATCCTCTGTAACTCACCAAAATAAGCATGGGCAATTTATATAATTGAGCTAATGAAGTCAATGCATCTCCAATATTTCCTAAACCACTATTCTGCATATAGACAAGAGCTGGTTTTCCTGATAAAGCAACACCTGAAGCAAGGGCAATAGCTTCATCTTCTCTTGTTGCTAAAAAGTGATCTAATTCATTTTTCGATTCATAAGTCTCAAGATAAATTAGCATCTCCTTAAAATAAGAGCATGGAACTCCGCAAATGAATTGGTAATTTTCATCTATAAATTTTACAAATGCCTCAGGATCAATCATTATCTTGAAACCTCATGCTTTAAATTGAACTCTAATTATTAATTGTTATTATTCAAAATGAAAGAGTACCATTACATGGATTACTGATTAATCCGAATTGGGACCAGAGAGTATCAAAAATAACCTTTCCAGCGGAACTAAAATAGAGATAAGGACATACTGGTTCATGATTTTTATGTAACATGAAATGAATATGAGCACCATTGCGATGAAGGAATAATTGTCCGAGTAATTGGCCTTGAGTTACCTCTTGTCCAATATCAACAATTATGGCATCAAGCTGTAAATTGCCAAAAGTCTCATTCTGAGCAAAAGACTCGAAAGCAATGAATAATTCATAGTCATCATTAATATCAAATGATAGTCCTGCTTGCCAATGATCTCCTAATTCATTGTAAAACAAACTCTTATCGTTAACAGTCATATTACAAGGGGCAACAATATTTGCTGTATCATTTATCATGAAATCAATGCCATTATGGATTTGATGGGTTTCATTCCAAATGAAACCATAAAGCGCAGCAAGAACTTCAGTATTTGCTACTGGAAATGCAAGTATGGGTGGATCATTATTGAAATCAGAGGAACCGTTGTTACGAAGATAATTATTCAGCAGTAATCCTCCTGCAACTCCACCTATGACAATAATTAAAGAAATTAATAACCCTAGAGTAATTTTCCATTTGCGCTCCATAGCGGAAAGTAATGACCAATGAATAAATAAAGGTAATTGTAATAATAAAATAACTTGGTTGGAAATTCATGAAGTTAGGCTTAAGAATTAAGAGATTTTTTTATAGACGAATCATGAAACCAAATATTTTGAAACTCTATCAAAAGGAAAATGCAATGGTTGATAGACAAAATACTATAGCTTCAACTGAACAATCGCCAAGTAGATTTGATATCCCGATGGGTCTCATCGAGCATGCAGAACAAGGGAAACCAAATAACATAATGAATCGAACGACGGCTCGCCCAATGATTAGCAATATCAAAAATATCCATAAATCATATGATAGTTTAAGAAAAAATAGTGAGAAACCAAAAGAGAAGATAACTGATGCGATTCTTGAAGAATTAAAAATCTTCGGCAAAAAACATGGAATAGTCAATCTTGGCTTCACAAAGTTACCTCATCATTTGATATTCAAAGAAAAAGCAGTTCTACATGATAATGCAATAGTCTTAGTTTTGGAAATGGATAAGGACAAAATAGCTAAATCGCCATCTCGAGAAACTTTGGGAATGGTTATGAACACCTACAACAATTTGGGGATAGCAGCAAATAAAATAGCAAAATTTTTGCGAAAACATGGTTATTCAG
>JAGMDP010000044.1 GCA_023128635.1 Candidatus Heimdallarchaeota archaeon
CTGAGGAGAACCCTCATAGTTGGATTCCTAAACAATGCGCAACATGTGGAAAATGCATTAAGAGCTGTCCTCCAAAATCATTGTATGAACAACCAATAATAAAAGAAAATGGATTGAAAACACATAATGATAGCACAAAATGCTTTCCATATTTTACAGGAAATTATGGTTGCTCGATATGCATAAAAGTATGTCCTTTCTCAACAACGGGATATCAGAAACTTCATGAAAAAATATTGAAGAAATAGTTGGTGTCGCGGGGGGGATTCGAACTCCCGACAACAGGATCTTCAGTCCTGCGCTCTCTTACCTAAACTTCTAAAAGAAGTTTTCCAGGCTAAGCTACCGCGACAACCCTAGTGCTTATTTTAGAGTCTAACTCGCGACACCTAGTTCTTTTTTGGTAATTTTTTCATTATAAAAGCTTTCGATTGTTAAGATTTCTTCTTCTCTTCTCTTTCAATTATTTGGAAAACCTTTTATTCTCAGATTAAACATCAAAGAACTGAAAAATTCAAAAAGCTATAATCTTATGATTGTGATTAGCTTTTTAAAGCTTTAATCTTTCAGTATTATAGAATCTTTGAAGGACGTTGTAAGAATCTATGTCAGCATTCAACTCTCATCCCATTAATCGTCTACGAAAAGCCTACGATAATCCCATCGTGATTAGATTAAAAGATGGTCGAGAATTTCGTGGAAATCTTGATGCTCAAGATCAACATATGAATATGGTTCTACGAAATGCTATCGAGTACTACAAAAACGAGAAAGTAGCATCTTTTGGTAAAATCTTCATTCGTGGGAATAACATACTCTGGGTACAGATAGATTTAGCTCCATAATAAGCACCATTGCTTCTTTTCATAGAGTTAGTCATACAGTGGACACAAGAACAAAAAAATAGATTACTCCTCATCTATATCTTTGCTTTCTATTGTTTTGATAGGTTTTCTTGGGATAATCTTCTCTTTTGGTCTTCGTTCATCCAGGTATATTTGCTCAAGCTCTTTTCTCCGCCTACTCTTGTATTCAGTTATTAATTCCCCTAGTGTGTCTTCGGTTTTTTCCCCTAGAATTTGTTGTCTTTGTTCTCCCCATTCTTTTATTGCTTGTTCTAACTCATCATAATACGTTACAGCAATATCATCTATCTGTCTTACTGGCATCTGAAAAAGGACCGGAACATCTGCATTAAGAAACGCTTCCATGGCTATATTTGAGATGTTGTTTTCTGCACAAACAACTGCTTTTACTTCTCTTTCAATGAGCATTTCTGCTGTTCTCATCCCTCCACCGGAAGGATCTACTAATAATACTACTTCAAATGGTTCAATGTTAACTCTCTCAATTGTTTTTTCAATCCCCTCTCGAGAGAAATCGAATACCACCTTCATTGGCACTACAATTCGGTTTGTGCTCATCACTATCATTCGTTTTAGGTCGATAATTATCCCCTTGACTTTTGATAGTTCGCTGTCAAGTTTCTTGACTTCTCCTCTGAGAAACCGTAATTCATCATCTTTATTTTTGATTGCACGTTCGCGTCTCAAATCCTGAGATTGCTTATTTGTTATCTTTTTTATTCTGTTTCGCAGTTCTTTGCCTTCATTTCTTAGTTTCTCTAATTCACCTAAAGCTTCTTCATTCATATCTTCGAGGTTTTCAATGTGTATTGCTTGTCTGTCCCCTAATTCTTTGAGAGCATCTATTTTTTCAACTAGAACTTTTTCATTTTCAGTTAATACTACTTCTTCTTCCACCTTAATTTCTGGTCGTTCAACAACTTTCTCCCTGTTTCTTACTTCTTCTATCGCATCTTGAATATTCATTTCATCTTTTATGACGATCTGTTTTACAAGATTTCGAAGTCTTATCCCCCCGGAATCTGATAACTCAGAATCTATACGATCAAATAAAGTACTGTACTTGCTGTATGCTTTTATTGCTGCAAATAATGCATCTCTCTTATGTGCTCCTTTGATTCTAGTTCCACTATTTTCAGTATAATCATTTACAATTAGATTTTTCTCATCTGAGCTGTAAAGCTTCTCAGGAAAGTACAATGAAGCATTTAGCATTTTAGAGATTTTCACCACAAAATCAGGAGGGGGTTTGACATCTGCAGCAACTAAAGTAGGATCGCCAAGAAGAGTTATTTCACGAATTATATCCCCTCGAGCTGCCCTTCGCATGGAATCAATCATAATAATTTTTCCTGCGAAATTCAAAACGGCTATTCCGGTGTTTTGGCCTGGATCTATACCAACAATTAATCCTCTGTCAGATTTTCGTCTAACCCCAGAAGTGATTTTACTTCTTCCGCCTGTTGCAGGTATGAATTCTAAGCGTTTCTTTCTAATGGGAGAAACAGTTACTCGAGATAACTCTCCTTTGAATGGTCTCACAATTTTCCGAAGTCCACTCAAAGAGGTATATACTCTGAAAACAGCATTGTCATAACCATATTCTGTCTTTCTTACCTCTAAATCAAAATCAATTTTATGATCCTGTAGTTGTTTCTCAATTTCTCTAGTTAGATTAAGAATTTCCCCCCGCATTTTTCTGGAATATCTTTGCTGCGACCATCCACCAGGACCTATTGCTCTTGCTCGAGATATTTTAATTTCTGTTTCTTCTTCAAAAGGTATGAGAATATATCCAACACCTTTTGCTGCCAGTCGACAGATTATCACTGCAGTTTGTATTGGATTTGCATGTTGTGAAGGATAAGGGATATCATGTCTTCGAGCAAGTCGATTAACAGATTCAAATCCATCTGGTGGTGCTCCAGTTACTTGAATAATTTGAGTTTTGGGTGGTAACTGACTACAAAATCTAATAATTTTAGCAGAATTTGATTCAAGCTCAAAAATATTATCCACAGCGAGAAAAACAGGATCATGTGTTCGACTAAGCTTGATTAAATTCCTAATTGATATTGAGTTGTGGGTCTCGATTACTTTATCATCTTCCATAACTATGGCTGCAAAACGATTCGAACTTGTAGAAGCAAGTTTTTGACTCGAAGTTCCAGCTAAAATGTCAATACCAATAATCTTAGACAATCGATTAAGCACTCCACCTTGGTTACTCTAATCTTAATCTTTTTAGGAAAAAATCTTTCCATAGATAAAGAATCTAAGTGTGCTTTTTCTAACTTAATTCTTTAAATCTCGATGCAATTTCTTTACAATTTTATCAATGGCTACAAGAAATTCATTTTCAGCATCATCCTCAACAATTAGATTACCAAATAGCATATTCAAAGCAATTGCACAATTACAATGAATAGCTCCCACGGTTTCAACTCCTAACCGATTTTTGAAGTGTTTTTGCCATTGATTAACTAATTTTGCAGGAGTTCCTACGACAATTTGATTGAAGACGATGTAGTCTTTTCTTTTAACAGTTCCAAGCATCGAGTAAAGTTCTTTCAATAGAAAAGTAGTGCCTGCAATACCATACCTGTTTGGTCTTAAAACAATTAACGATGCATCAGCAATGATAATGGAATTAATTGATGCTAAATTCAATGAAGGTGAAGTATCAATGATAACATAATCATAACCTATTTTCTCAAATTCTTTTTTTGCATCGTAAAGTCTCTTAAGTGCTTCCGCATGGAAATTCTTATCCATACTTAGTAATCCTACCCCGAATTGAGGTTTTGAATTTGCGAATATTAAATCAAGATTTTCATGAATTAATGATTTAACTGGTAAATCTTTAGGAGTTGGTGGTTTTAGTTCTGCTTTCTTTCCTGCATTAGATTTTGTTTTCTTTTTTCGCATTTCAAAAAGATCATTAAATTTGTATTTTGGTTTCAAGCCGGTGAAGATGCTTTCAAAAGTAGGCGCATTGAGATCAGCATCTATTGCTAAAGTTTTGTACCCCTTTTTTGCAAAGCTAATTGCCATATTTAGCGCTATAGTTGTTTTACCAGTTCCACCTTTATAGCTATGCAGAATTATCGTTTTCATTTCAACATAAACTCCATTAACATTTATTTCGCTAAATACCTCATACCGTTTTTCTCTTTATGAGAAGGATTTGCTATTATCAATCCTTTTAGTAATAAATTATCAATAACAATTTGTTCTGCTTTCTTCTTTCGTTTTGTAATTTTGCTAATTTCATCTATTGATAGCCCTTGCACTTTTGTGCTCATAGCATCCATAATAACTCTAGCAGTTAAATTCTCATCTTTTGGTAATGATAGCAGAACACTGATCTCAAATAAACTATGGGTTTCTACCTTAGCTTTCTTTTCAATTTTCCCTGTTAGAGTTTTCAAGAAAATGTTATATTCATCTTTTATTTTCTGACAGAATGATTCATTCAAGTGATTCACAGTATTCACTATTTTTAATCTTTCAATAAGAAATTCCTCCGTTTCACGGTAGAATCTTCTAATAGAATCTAGTTGTTCATCATTAGCAATCAAACAAACTATCCCGACACGACTTGTTTGTAAACGTAGGTCTTCTTCGAATCCTGTTCCTCTCATATTCAAATCAATCGCAACTGCATAGAAATTGCTTTCAGGAATTTGAAGGATCCCTCTAATTTTACCAGGTCCAAAATCTGTTCTTTCAAAACCAGTCATAAATGCTGTGAATCCTTTAATTGCGAGATACATTGCTGAGATTTCATCTAGATCTGAGAAATTCAGATGAGTTTGTGGACCCATATCTTCCATTAAAACAACCGCTATTCCAATCTCATTTGAGTATGCCATTGGTGGTTGAATTTCAGTTGACATTGATAATTTTACCTTATTCGAATTTTACGGTTAGCAGTTATACTTCCACTCATGAATGTTTTTAGTCTTTCTAATATGACAAAAGAGAGGATTACAAAACTACCTTAGTGAGACACTAAACTTATTTTGTATTTATACAGCTAAATATTTGTAAGGTAGAAACACTTCTATTGTCATTTTCTAAACAATATAAATATACTAGAACCAAATATTCGCGTTAACAGAAAAAATAAAAAGAGCTAAATCAAGGATAACTCGTTGAATAGCAGATTAAAAAATCTGAGGTTTAAGAATGAGCATTGAAGAAATTAGGAAGGCAGAAAAAAAGGCTGATAAAATAATCCATGATACAAAGCAAAAGGCTCAGGAAGACATTCGGAAAACACAGAAAGATTCCGGAAATCTCACAACTCAAGCAAAAGAAGCCGCTCAAAAAGAAATCGAAGCATTAAAAGTATCATCTAAAAAGTCAGTGGAAAAAGAACGCAAGAAATCAAAAGCTGAGATTGAAGCTTCTCTCAAAGAGATAGAAGCGAATAAAAAGAAAAATCAAAAAGCAGCAATAAATCTTGTAGTAGATACCATAACAACTGTTGAGAAGAAATAAGCAAAATCCTTTGTAAGGTTATGAATGCGATGAAAATTGTAAGTTTAACCAATGCCGATGTGTCTATGGGCCTTCGTCTTGGCGGTTTGAAAGAATGCTATATTATTGAAAATCCGAAACAAGCAGGTGAGAGGATTTTGGAATTAACTCAAGATCCTGAAATTGGCATTCTCATTGTTGATGATGATATTGCAAGGTTGCATCACGAATTAATAGATGATATCAGATCAAGCAAGAAAACTTTCCCAATTATAGTCGAAATTCGAACCTCTGATAAAAAGGAAGTTGCAGAAGGCATTGATCCTCTTACCGATTTGATTAAACGTGCAATAGGTGTAGATATTTCAGCAGATAAGGAAAAAAAATCTCAATCACCTAAAATATAGTTAAACAGAAAAGTCTGATTGTTCATCATCAAGTTTTTATTCAGCTTTTCATTTCCGTTAATTACTTGTTAGATATTGGAATGAAATTAGAATGAAAAAGTCCAGAACAGCTCCTTTTCTAGGAGCTATTAAGTTGAATTGGTGCGATTCTTGTAATCTGCCAATACTTGATAAGAAAACTTGTGGACTTTGTGGAGAACAAGTGAGGAAAGTAAAGATTGCTCCTCCGGGTGATGTTCGTCCTGCTTTCAATAAAGACATTAAAAGAATAGCATTAATTCTCGATGCGAAATTTGGAGTTGGAAGTGCAGAAGCACTTGGATTAGTTGAAGATAGAATTATCCTCCTAAATGAAGCGAGCTACGATGATTTATTGGATGAAATAATCATTGATGGTCGTGTCGTAGGAGCTCTAAGGTATAATCTTTTGCTAGAAGATTGGGATTTTGCTCCAAGAATGATTGGAGCTAAGAGAATTTTTGAGAACTCAAAGAGCAAGAAGAAAACTCTTACCGTTGATGAAGGTGCAGTTAGCTATATAGCAAATGGCTATAATGTTCTTGCACCTGGTGTTATCAAAATAGATGAAACTCTAAGAAAAGGGGAAGTAGCAGTAGCATTATCTCCTGAAGGAGAAGTTCTCACGATTGGAAACATGAGAATAAATGCAAAAAAACTCAAAGATATTAAGAAAGGAGTTGTTTTAAAACCTAAACACTCGTTAAAAAAATTCGATCTAAATCTTGATTATACACAAAAAACCACTCAACCTTCATGGAAAAAAGCTATTGAAGCAAATAGAAAAATCATAGAAACATATGAAGCGAGAGCTATAGCAGCAATAAACAAAGCTAAAGGGAATTTTATTGACTTGCCTGTGTCTGTTTCGTTTAGTGGTGGAAAAGACTCCTTAGTGTGCTTGCAATTAGCTAGGAAAACTCCAAATCTGAATTTCAAAATAATCTTTGTTAATACAAGTCTAGAATTCAATGAAACAATCGATTATGTTGAGGAACTAATCTCGAAACTAAATTTAAGAGATAATTACTGTCGTATGGATATTTCGGAGGATAAATTCTGGACGAGTACAGAAAACTTTGGTCCACCAGGGAAGGATTATCGTTATTGTTGTAAAATACTGAAAATTGGACCAATTAATGATTTAATTGAGGAATGCCTAGGAGAGAAAACCTTGAGCATAATAGGGCAAAGAGGGTATGAAAGCATTGCAAGGTTTGAAAGTAAAACTCTCTGGTCTAATCCTTGGATACCAAATCAAGTGAATTTCACACCAATTCAAAAATGGACTGCCTTACATGTGTGGATGTATATTTTTAAGGAAGAATTAGACTATAATCCGCTTTATGAAGAAGGATTCTCACGAATTGGTTGCTGGTTATGCCCAGCGAGTAATCAAGCAACATTTGAGATAATTAAAGAACTGAAACCAGCATTATGGAAAAAATGGATGGATTTCCTCGAAAAATGGCAAAAGGAAAATTCATTGCCAAAAGAATGGATCACTTGGGGACTCTGGCGATGGAAACGATTGCCAAAGAAGATTAAGGATCTTGCAGCTGAGGCCGGAGTAAGTCTGGATTATGAGAAAAGAGAAGAGAAAACAATCGGTGACTGGAACTTAAATTTCAGATTGTTTGAAGGATTCACAACTTGCCAAACAGGAGAGGTAATACTTGAGGGGACCTTTAATTCACCTCTAAATCTTTTGAGATTATTGCAGTTCTGGCAAATATTCACAGAAACTGACTATGATGAAGAATTAGGAATTTTAAGAGGAATCGATGCGAAAGGAATCACAATATCAATTTCAGCGGATGGAGCAATAACTGCTAAAGGGAAAAATCCTAATACTGTGAATAAATTGCTGAAGAAACTGGTTTTAGAAGTCTTCAGATCTGAAGAATGCACCGGATGTGAAACGTGTCTTGTTCACTGTTCAAGTGAAGCTATTAGAATTCAACCCACTACAAATCAGACAGAAATTGAAGTTTCTCTTTGCACGCAATGTAGGGAGTGTCATAACCGTTGTCCTGTAATAAAATTTGGACATAGAGAAATTGACGAGCTATTTTCAAAAGAAAATAACTCTTAATCATAAAATAACTCATTTTGATTTTAAGAACATAATTGCTTTAGCAATGTCTCCTTCGCTTTCGAGCAATGCATCTTCTGCTTCTTGTTCAGAAGCACCTGCTTGTGAAGCTACCAACTGAATATCTTCATCAGAGATTTCAATTTCGATAACTTCTACATCAGTTCTATCTCTCTTTGTTGCATTTCCTGAAACTTGGTAAACTTCTCCACCCATTTGCATTTTTGTAACTTCTGCTTTTGGTATAGCTAATTCATGATCTGCAAATCTAATGATGACTTCTTCTACTCCTTTTAACTCAATCATTTTCATTTTTTTCATCATTTTTTGAAGATCTCTTGGGTTTATTGCCATAATTTTCGCCAACTATTGTTAGTTATTAAAATTGATAATACTTACTGTTTTTAAATCCATCTTTATTTTTTCTTTTTTAATTAATTAAAAAGTCAATCAGAGAAAAAAAGAAAAAGGGAAACTGGTCCCTAAAAGGTTTAAATTTAGCAATTAATCAGTATTTTCATAAATTACCAACTTGCTACGTCCACACGCCACTCATCATTGTCTTCTTCGTCTTTTCTTATGTGAATTGGGACTTGACCAGAACCTTGTGGTTTTCCTTCTTTACTAAGTCGGTGAAAGAAAATTTTCTTGTGATCATCAGTGCTATACTTCTCATCAACTAATTTAAATTTGTAAGAATATCCAAGTTTGTCGACGTATTTACGACCTGTTCTCCAATAAAGATCAGGAGAAGAACCATATCGATCAGCTTGATTTCGATGATGTTTTCTGAAAGTTTTCAGCCATTCATCCCTGTCGTCTTTCATAAGAAGTTCATAATGCAAAGTTGCGATTTCAACTGGACTCATACTGGGTTTAACTGTGTTCCCCATGGTAATCAACTAATAACAGTAAATATTTTTAATAAAAAAGTCTTTGCGATATTACATTACTTGGATTTTTCGAGTAATTTTGTGATGGATTTCTCTAGTGGGTGTTCTAAAATGCCTTTGGGGGTTATTATGCCTGTAATATTCTTACTTGGGGTTACATCAAAAGCAGGATTCAAATTTGGTGAAAGTGAATGATGAATAATACGTCTTTTTGGCTCGGTATCTTGCTTATTATTCACGCTTAAAGCTGTGCGCACCTCTTTACCATCTCTTTCTTCTATAGTAATATCTTTTCCACTCTTAGTTGTAGTATCAAAAGTACTAATTGGTGCTGCAACATAGAAAGGTATCTTATTTTCTTTACAAAGAACACTCAGAGTATATGTGCCGATTTTGTTAGCCACATCACCATTCAAAACTATTCTATCTGCCCCTACAATTACTAAATCAATTAAACCGTTTTTTATTATGTGACCTGCAGAATTATCTGTTATAATGTAATGCTCAATATCTTCATGATAAAGCTCCCAAGCAGTTAATCTTGCTCCCTGCATTCTTGGTCTTGTTTCATTCACATATACTGTGATTTCCTTCTCCTCGGAATGTGCTTTTCTAATTGGAGCTAAAGCTGTTCCTATATCAACTGTAGCAAGTGCTCCTGCATTGCATATAGTCATAATTCGATTTCCATTTTTTATTAGTTGATTTCCGTACTCTCCAATTAACTTACATTCTTCAATTGTTTCAAGTTTCAGATTTTCTGCTTCTTTCTCTAAATTAGCAATGTTTTCTCTTACTGATTCATTCTTATTGACAATTTTCATGATTCTTTGAATCGAATTAAATAGATCAACTGCTGTTGGACGAGTTTTTGAAAGTTTATTGGCTGCAGCTGTCAAGACATTATTGAACTCTTCAAACTCCTTATCTTCACATGATCTTGCCGCTAGAACTAAACCATTTGCTGCAGTAATTCCTATTAGTGGGGCGCCTCTCACAACCATCTCTTTTATCGCAAAACAAGTTTCTTCCACAGTTCTTGCTGTAAAAACTTCAAAAGAAAATGGCAGCTTTCGCTGATCAATGACATTTATAAAACCTTTAGTGCTCCAACAAATTGATTGGTAGTTTTTGATTTCATTACCTACTTTTACTTTCAATGTCAAAAACCCTAAAATCGTTAATCATAATCAAGTGGTAATTCGCAGAAAATGTAAACACTCTTTTTCCCAAATTTATCTTCTAGTCTCTTAATAGTTGGTTTCCATTTGTCTCCCATGCCCGCAAGTACAAAGATTCCACCAATTTTGGCCATTGCTTTCTCTACTAATTCTACCATCATCTCGAGGGTGGTGCCAGTTCTACAACTATCTTCTATAATTAATACTCTATCATCAAGAGTGAGTAATCCTTTTGGCAAATTAAGAGACAGAAGCTCTCCAGTAGATTCTTGTGGAAAGTGCACTTTCACAAATTCCCTAACTCCTAGGTCTCGAGTTCTTTTGGCAATCGCAATTTCAGTTCCTAATTCAGTTGCAAGATGAACTGCCATAGGTAGCCCCTCAGGAGCAACTGCTCCAATTTTCGTTATTCCTGCATCTTTGAAATTATCAGCAACGTATTGAGCTACTAGTTTGAGAAGAGAAGTGTTGCCAAGTAACATTGTTGTATCAAAATAACCTCTGAAAAATACTAGTTGATCTTTTACTAATCT
>JAGMDP010000045.1 GCA_023128635.1 Candidatus Heimdallarchaeota archaeon
ACATGACCTCTAATATATCGATTGAGAACAACTTTCGAGTAACCCATAATCTTACTTAGCTCTTCATAGGAGTGATATTTCTTCAGCATACGCAGGAGCTCAATTGAGCGAATGCGTTTTTTAACATCATCAAGATAATTAGTCGTTCTCTTTTACCTCCTCTCTTCATTTATCATTATTTTTTGGTTTGATTTCTTAATACTAATACTAGTAGCTTAATGGAATATTAATCTAATCTTAGACTTTTATTCTCAAACCTATTATTCATTCTAAAATTGACTGAACTTACAAAAGAATCCATTTAGAATTATTTGATACTTCCCAATCTTTTTATTTTCAGAGTGATAATTTTGAAAATGAATCTAGTTGTGATGTTAATGTTTGAAGGGCAGGACGAAATACGTAAAAAAGAATTTCCACAATTAATGGATAGAGTGTGGTTAAGTAGTGCAGCTTTTACTCCTCATGCAAAATCGGTAGTAGAAGCAATGACCCAATTTATTGACTATTTCCATATTCCTTCTGTTGGTAAAGATGTTCAGGAATTGTTTGATAATGTAAATAATGGCACATATAATGGTGCTGCAAAATTATTGAAATGTAATCCCGAAGATATATCTCTAATCATTAATACTGCTCATGGCTTGAATTTCCCACTTCATGGTTTAGATTGGGAGAAGGGAGATAATGTCGTTACTTCGGAATTAGAATTTCCCACTAATTATTTGCCCTGGAAGTATATTAGTCAACGAAAGGACGTTGAATTTCGAGCTGCAAAAATCAATGAAAAACAACAGATCTCTGAAGATGAAATTATTTCCTTAATAGATGATAAAACAAAGCTTGTATCACTTTCTTTGGTTCAATTTAATAATGGACAAAGGGTTGATGCGAAAAAAATAGCCAAAGTCGCTCATGAGAATGGTGCTTTAGTTGCTTTAGATGCTATTCAAGCAATTGGCGGAATTGAAGTTTATCCAAAAGAAATGGATGTAGATTTTGTGGCAGCTGGCGGCTCGAAATTCCTTATGGCACCACTAGGTATAGGTGTCTGCTATATTAGTCCAAGAGCTCTCGAGATAATAGAACCTCCATTTCAGGGTACAGGTAATTATGATTTCAAAGACCAGAATTGGATGGATAGAAACAAAAATTATCACAAAGGAGCTAAAAGATTCGAAAATGGAACTGTACCATTCTATTGTGTTGCTGGACTTAAGGCTGCATTGGAGCTCATTAATTCTGTTGGTATAGAGACAGTTGCCAAACATAATCATGGTTTAATACAACAACTAATCGAAGGAATTGTTGATCAAGGATTAACTACTATCACTCCTCATGAACCAGAGAGAAGAGGAGCGCTAATCAACGTTCGCGTAGATGAGAAGAAAGACTTGAAGAAAATCGTAGAGATTCTTGAAGAGAAATACAAAGTAACTATTACAAATAGATTTGGCGGATTAAGATTCTCTGCACATCTGTATAATACGGAAAATGACATTCAATCAGCCCTATCATCGCTGAAAGAAGTGCTTGCTATGATTTAGCACTCATTTCTTTATTTGATTACATTTTTAGATTAAATTGTCATATGATAGTATATTGGATGCAAATTACATTTAAATGTAAATTTCCTTAGTTTATTGATAGTGGGTTTCCTATGAAAGAAAAAATAGAAATAAACACGATGATTGCGAGGAATGTTTATTCTACGGAATCATTTCAATTCGTAAAGAGCGTTCTCAAGAAATTATATGATTTTGAGGTTCCTGAAAAAGCAAAGGAAATTCACATACAAAATAAATTATATGATTATACGGACGAATTAAGGTTATTTAATTACAAAGAACAAGGAGTGAAATATCATTCCTACTACAAAATCCACGAAAAAGATTCAACAATTCCTTCATTTTATTCTATATCAAATGAATCATTTGGTTTTCCTGATTTCTGGATTAAATTTACTATAAGTTCTCAAGAAGGATTAATTCTTGAGCTAGAATCAAAGGATAAAAAGTTGATTAAAAGTACAGTTGCCTTATTTGATGAAGAATTTGCCTATTGTCGAAAACAATCCCAAGATGAAATATTCGATGAACTAATCCATGAGATTCGAACCCATGGAACAGAAGAAAATGGTGAAATTGGAATCAAAAAAGGATTGAAGGCAATTGAAATTTATCCTCAAGATTTTTGGGCACGATTCTATCTAGGTTGTTCCTTAGCCCTTAATGGACAACACGAAAAAGCAACTGAGCATTTACTATTAGCTACTCGCTTAGATCCTAAAAATTTTGATGCATTCTATAATCTCGCGAAAACATATCTAGAGCTCAAAGAATTAAGTAATGCAAAAGACGCAATGCTGAAAGCACACAAACTTGCGAAGAAAAATCATGCTATAAATTATTATTTAGCAGTTATACTCGAAAAACTAGCTGAAAAGAAAGAAGCTAAAAAATATTATCAAACTGCAATCGATACATCTCCAGAAAAACAACCAAAAACAAAACGTCACATTCAAAGCTTTTTGAAAAAAGCAGAAAAAGGATTACTAAGAGTTTCTAAATGAATAAGAAAAAACAAACAATGAGGGACAATAGATTATTCTATCCCTCGTAAGTCAGTATGAGATAAATACTTGTTTTGAACGCTTTTACTCAAATCTCCAATATTGGAATCTGATATTTCAACTAGAAGAGCATTAGCGCCAACTCTTTCACCAGAAGAGAGCTGTATTCCAGACCGACTGGCAGAATCAGCACGCCTACGAGCAGTTCTTTGTGTGACTATACCTGATCCTTGAGCATAAATTAATGTCCATTTGTTTTCATCAGTGTCATAAAGCAAAACTGCATCAGAACCACTTTGACTTGCATAGGTTTCTAATTTGGCAGGTTCTTCATTAAGATATGAAAAATATTGCTCTACCATATCTGTTTTTTCAACTATTGTGAATTCATCTCTATCTCTTTGATAAGTAAAACAGTGTCGTTTACCCAAGTTTAATCAGTATCTCCTTTTTGTTTAATGTTTTTGTGTTTTAGCGAAAGTATAATTTTCGTTGTATTTGACTCCGGTTTTGTGTCCTTGCGTCAATAGTAATTACTACACCCAAAATACCCTTTTTAACTCTTTGATTTAGGTAAATCTGGTATCAAAAAATAATCAACCAAAGATGCTCATCTTAGTCAATGATGTCTTTTAGCTTTAAAGATATGTTATTCTATTTTTTATAGCATCATATATTGCATCTTTGAATCTCATATGCTTTTCAAGGTGACTTCGTATACATGCTCTTGATTTGTGGAAATACTCATTATGTTCTTCGCAAAACAGTAATCTCTCTTGGTTTTTGAAGGGGTTACTACATTCCGAGCAGATTTTTTCTTGTATTTCAACATAACAAGTAAAATGAACAGCTAATTCATTATTATCAATATCAGAAATGAATACTAGATCTTGTTCATTAATTATTTCGGTACAAATAACACATTTGCGAATATCACTTGCTTTCTTATTTGAGAGACCTACATTATCATCTTGCAAGTTAAATTCACCTGATTTCTCTATATTATCATACAAATAGTGATATGTTTCTGAGTTATTAAAAGGAATAATTAAAGGGAGACCACCGAAGGTATTCAAATAATTATCAATAAGAAAGGAATAGATATTAATTCGAATTTTCAATGAAAAAATGTTAAAAATCTATATCATAGTCTTCACAAAGATTTTTAAATAATCTTGAAACGCTCAAGTAATAGTATATAAAATATTTATTGGTGTAAAAAAACATGCCAGGTAGTAAAGCCCCCAGAGGCGAATACGCGGGACGACAACTAAAAAAGAAACGTAAGAAGTTCCGCTGGAAAGATATTTACTATAAGAGAAAAATGTTAGGATTAGATAGGAAAGCCGACCCACTTGCAGCAGCTCCTCAAGCATCAGGAATTGTTGTAGAAAAATACGGTGTCGAATCCAAACAACCTAACTCAGCTCTTCGTAAGTGTGTACGTGTCCAACTTATTAAAAATGGTAAACAAATAGGAGCTTTTGTCCCACTTGACGGTGGATTAACCCACATTGCTGAACATGATCGTGTTATCATTGAAGGTATTGGTGGTGCAAAAGGTGGTGCCAAGGGTGACCTTCCGGGCATCAAGTGGCGTGTTTCTAAAGTCAATGGTGTTGCTCTCTCAAGTTTAGTTTATGGCAAAAAAGAGAAGCCAGTAAGATAGGTGTATGAATATGTCTAAATCAACAAAAGAAAAGGACGCAAAGAAAACAAAAGCAGATTCTAAGAAGAAGAAAACAACTGCTGCCAAAGAAGATAAAGCTGCAAAAAAGGCTGCAAAAGCAACTAAAGCTACAACTGCTAAAGCAAAGAAGAAAGAAGACCCAAAGAAGAAAGCTGATCCAAAGAAGAAAACCACACCTAAAAAAGAGAAGAAAGAAACCAAAGCTACTCCCACAAAAGAAACAAAAGCTAAAAAACCTGCAGACCCTAAAAAAGAGGTCGCTCCCAAAACTGCTCCAAAGAAAGAGACAGCAAAAGTTGAAAAACCAAAAACAGCTCCTAAAGCTAAAAAACCAGAAGCTGTAACACCCAAACCAGCTCCAAAAGCTGCCAAACCAAAAACTCCTCCAAAAGAAGAAAAGGAAGAAGTTGAGGTTATACCAATTTTTGATAACATAAAGCTATTCAATACTTGGAGTTATCAAGATCTAACAGTTGTTGATCCTGGGATAAAAGCTTACATCAGCTTAAGGCCTGTAGTTACCCCTCACACCGGAGGACGGTACGCTCATCAAAGATTTAAGAAAGCTGAAATGCCTATTGTCGAAAGATTAGTAAATAAATTGATGAAAACCAAAAAAGGAACAGGTAGAAAAGAAAGAATGATTAAAGCTGTTCGAGTTGCTTTTGATATTATTTACTTACAAACAGGTAAGAATCCCATCCAAGTTCTCATAGATGCTATACAGAATGCAGCCCCTCGAGAAGAAGTCACTCGAATCACCTATGGTGGTATGGCTCAACTACAATCTGTAGATGTTGCTCCAATGAGAAGAGTAGATATTGCTTTAACAAATATTGTCCAAGGCGTCTACAAGAAATCCTTCAACAATATTCTCACAGCTGAAGAAATTCTTGCACGTGAATTAATTGATGCCGCTGATAACAAAACTTCAAGCTCTGCAATCAGTAAAATGCTAGAAATAGAACGAATTGCTCTCAGCGCAAGATAAGTAATTCACCAAAAATTAGCCCTTCGGGGCATCCATTTTATTTTTTAAGATTTGTATCTAATTTTGATTCGTTTTCTTCAAGTTATCTAGTTTTTTTTATTATCAAAATAATAATTAATAAACGGGTAACCTAATAGAACCAGTAAGAAATGTAGGTGTTATTAAAATGGATTATCAGGTTCTTTCCACTATTCTAGGTGATTCTATTCAAGTGAAAATAGTTGAGTTCTTCATCATAAATAATACAGGGATGTATCAATTAACAGAAATTGCACGTATTTTAGGCATATCACATTCTCGAGTTCATGACCTGATTGATTCATTAGTAAAGATGCGAATTATACTGGAAACACGTTCGAAACGAAATCGATTGTTTGAATTAAACAAAGATCATCCGATTACTAAACAGCTGAGTGAACTATACAAGATAACGAGAGCCTATATAGTAGCAAGTCAGTATTAAGATAAAATTGATAATTAGCATATTCTTATGTTTGTTTGAGTGATTAGATTGAGTATGGAAGATAGAGAAAAACGCAACTTTCTTATGGAGTTAACAACTGATGCCCAATCCTTAATGTATCAAGGGAAGAAGGAAGAAGCACTAGAGTGTTATGATAAAATATTAGTCAAATACCCTGATGATACAACTGTAATCTATGGAAAAGGCATGATTTATTTTGAATTCGATGATTTAGAAGAAGCAATTACTTGTTTTAATAAAGCAATTGAGATTTATCCTGAGGATGTTGATTCATTATATGCGAAAGGTGCCATCTTAAGCTCGATAGGTCAAAATGACGAAGCAATTGAGCTATTTGATACAGTGTTAAAACATGATACAAAATTTGTAATTGCGTGGCTGGCAAAAGGATATGCATTATTGAATATAAACAAATCAAAAAAAGCACTGCAATGTTTTGTAGAAGTAGAGAAACTTGGAAGAAAAGAAATAGCATTTAGTGGAAAAGGACATGCATTAAGGAAATTAAATGAGCTGGAAAAATCTGAAAAATCTTATCAAGAAGCAATTGTAATTGATCCATATGATCCTGAGGCTTTATTTGGTCTAGGGATAATCGCTTATAAGAATGAGAAACTCAAACTCGCAACTAAATTTCTTTATCGAAGTGTTATACAAGATGATGATAATTTAGAAGCTTGGGAAACACTAGCTGAAATATATAAGAAAACAAAAGATGCTGAGAAAGAAAAAGCAGCTTTAGCGAAAATCTCTGAATTGAAAGAAAAATGAATTCTAGATAATAAAATCCTCGATAAAATTTTTTCTCAAACGTCTTTTTCAACATGCTCACAAAACTTATCTTTTACTAAAACAATTTTAAATTGGAAATTACTTTCCAAGGAAAAAAAGACAAATATGTTTGTAGTAAAAATTGGTGGATCAATATTATTTGATGAAGAGAACCAAATTAATGATAAACTGATTTCAAAATATGCAAAAACCATTCGAAATGTAATAAATGATACTGAGAAAAAATGTGCGATAATAGTTGGTGGAGGGAACCTAGCAAGAAAATATATAACTATAGCTAGAAAGTATGGAGCTTCCGAAGAGACTAGTGATATTATTGGAATAGAATCTGCTAAATTAAATGCTCGATTACTAATCTCTGCATTAGGCGATAGTGCTTATCCTAATCCCCCAAATAACCTAGAGGAATTTCAGGAATTTTTCAATCAAACCAAGAAGATTATTGTTTGTGGAGGATTCAAACCAGGTCAGTCCACAAATGCTGTTGCAGCATCGATAGCTGAAACAACGAATGCTGAGAAACTGATTAATCTCACAGATGTTGAAGGTGTTTATTCAGATGATCCTGGAAAAAATCCGGAAGCGAAATTACTTGACAAAATTACAATTGCTGAGCTAGAAACAATGATGTCAAAACATCAAATCAAAGCTGGTTATTACCCTCTATTCGATCCCACAGCTATTCAAATAGTCAAACGTTCTAAAATTCCATTACAATTCGCAAGTGGTCACAATCCAGAAAACTTGGCTAAAATTATTTCTGGAGCAAAGATTGGAACAACTGTAATCTTCTGATTACAAATATCTCCTTCAATTACTACAGTATGCTCATTTTCCTTGGAGAAATAATTGAAGGATGTTAAACTATGAATGTTGTACAACAAAATGAACTAGGTGAAAACCCCGATCAAGAAGAAAAAGAACAGAAAGCTAATGAAGAAGAAATTAATGAAGAAGATGAAGGACCAGGCAAATTTGATAAAGAAGAATATATCTACCAGAAACTTGTCAAGAAAAGAAATCATACATATTCGTGTATAGCAAATGTGTTGAAGAATTATAATCATAAACACGTTCTTAATGCTTTTATTCCTGAAAGAGAAAAACTTGCTATGAGATTGGCTACAATTCTCATGACGAAAGATGGTCTCTCTGCAAGTGATTTCAGCAATTTATCCATATCATCAACCTCTAAAAGTCAAGAATCAAAAACAACAAATGAGATCATAAGTTTATCAGCTATTAATTTCTTAATTAATCAAGTCCATTCTCTATCTGCTGAAGACGCTGGTGAAATGGAATTTTCAGATGATGCTAAGAAACACCTTACAGAGCTTGCAATAGAATGGGCTCAACTTCGAGATCAAGCCTTTATGTTCTCTAATGGTATGATTAAACTTGAGTATGAATTACATGATGAATTTCATTTCATTGAAACCGAATTGTATCATGAAACTGAAAGAAAATTGAAGAGCATAGGAATAGATCAAAAAACTGGAACAAGTACGAAATTAAAGGAAAAGAGAGATCAACGTCGTAAAATGACCGACAGAACCATTACTGAACTAGTTGATATGGTGAAATCCTGGCATAGCGAAATAGCATTTCTGCGTAGGATCACTGAATTCTATGCCTCTATGAGACAACTAAATGAGGAGGAAATTAATGCCTTATCAATTCTTTTTGAAAACTTTGGACCTTTAATGGCATTAAAAGATCTGAAGAATCCTTTCAAAGAAATAAAAATAAAGCATATAGAAGAATTACAGGGAAAAAGAGAAAGTTTGGGTCCAACAGAAGAAATGAGATTATTACTATACGAAACAATCATGACTTTCCAACTTGGAAAAGAAGATGTTCCGTACTTCCTCTGCAGAATAATTACTAAGAAAGACGAAGAATATCTTCAAATTCCTATAATTTCTTTACTCCTGTTCTCAAGATTCTGCAATTCATACGGTGAAACAACAAGAAGCAAAAAGGCTCATGATCTAGAACTAATTGTTTCAGAGATATCTGAATTAGCTGGCTGGATAGTTGTAGATCAAAATATCGAAATTTTGAGTGAAGGCGATACTGTGACTGAGATTGATTTAATCATTCGCAGAAATAAAACAGATATAATAGTTGAAGTAAAAGATTTGGCTCTCTGGAGAGGATGGTACTTTGACCGGGAAAGCCTCATCAAAAGATATGAGATTTTCGCAATTGCTGCAAAGAAGCTAAGAGAAAGAAGATTACTACTAAAAACCACAAATGCTAAACTTCTGATAGTCACTGCGTTAAACGAACGATGGAAAAAAGTGGATGGAATACCAATAGTACCACTTAAATCATTAAATAAATACCTCAAGAAGCTTAAAAGACTAGAAAGTAAAAGATCAAAACCCAAGAGAAGATAATCTCTTCTCATTCTTTTTCCAAAGCAGTTATCAGTTAATTAAGGGATTCTTTTTCTTCAGCTCTTATTTGTTTCAAAGTTTTTATTTCAATAATACTGTCTTCATCTTCGTCAGGTAAAGGTTGCAAATTATCAAATCGTCTTAGCATATCAAAATAGACTATTATTTGCAGAATAACCGCAATATAAGAAAACAAGTGCATAAAGATCAATGCAACACTTTCTGTGTAGTTAATATTTGCAAGATTTAAGATATTGCTGAGTGGATAAACCAAGGCAAAAAAACCGAAGAGATAGGGGAGTGGACCTCTGCCATAACCAATGCCTGCCCTATTATGCAATTGATTTTGGAACACATCAAAAGTAATGAAAGTAATAATTATTAGTAATGTGGTAGACAAATCGAAAATCTGTATAAGATTATCCAAAAATTCTTGAGTAATTCCACTTGCTAGCTCAGTGATTCGGAAGAAAATGTATGCTATTTTTATCCCAACTTGAATAACCAATAGAGTTGCAGCTATGACCCCAAACTTAGTAAACCGCAGATAATAAAATCCCAATAATATCATTCCTACAGCTAAAATCACAATGAATGTTAAGTATATGGAATTTGTAACTATTTTTTCTGTGGCTTCAAAAGTAGCTGGAGGGTTGCCACCAAAAGTAGTGTGAATAATTATGAATCTAACTAAAGTCCAAGCAGTATCAATTACCAATAAAGCAATGAGCATCCTTGTTCCAAGCTTTGAGAGATATTTAGCATATCGATAACTTATTCCCATGAAATTATCCGCCAAATCAATTTGATAATAAACAATGCTTCTTTACAAATTATTTCAGTAAAGTTCTTTGTATTAAAATAATTTGCTCATATTCTTGTTTCTGTTATTAGCACAGCTAAAGAGCAAAATAACTCAAAAAAATGTAATTACTCACGAAATTAGTAATTACTCACATAAATAGATATATTTAAAACGTTTGTTTTACCAAACACTATTTGCTGTAAAAGCAACCCGAAAGAGGAAAATAAATTATTAAGGATAAATTAAAATAACTAATCTTTCCGAATTTTGCTCAAAGAACAAGTATTTCAGAAACATTGGAGATTGAATAATAAGTGACGGAATCAGAAGAAGAAACTATTGTATCAGAGGTCGAAGAGATCATTCAAGCTTTGGAAAAAGATCCGAAAACAAAGAAATTAATCAAAGAATTAGACAAGAAACTAGATGGAATTAGTCTGAAAGATATTCTCGTTACGAATAAGAAAATGATTACAGAAACAGAACAAGCGAATAAAGAGAAGGAAGAATATTTGTCTTTGTTACAGAGATTCAAAGCAGATTTTGAGAATTATAAGAAGCGTGCACAGAAACAAGCAGATAACAATGTTCGATACTCCTCAGAAAAAATCCTTTCTAAAATTTTTAACCCAATTGAGAATATTGAAAGAGCAATTGAATTCGCAAAGGATAATGGTCAAGAATCCATTCCTTTAGAAGGTATAAAAATAATCCACGGGAAATTATCCCGAGTATTAGAGGAAGAAGGAGTGGCACTTATAAATCCGCAAAAAGGCGAGAAATTCGATCCTTACTATCATGAAGCGGTTTGTGTTGATCCTTCAGGAAATTTTGAGCCAGGAATTATCGCCCAATTACTTGAGAAAGGGTACAAGATAAAAGAAAGAGTGATGCATGCAGCAAAAGTTATGGTTTCAGCTGAAAAAGAAGAAACCAAAGAAGAAGAAAAAGAGAAACAAAGTGAATAATTAATTGTAAATAAAGGTGACAAAATATGGCAAAAGTTGTTGGTATCGATTTAGGAACCACAAATTCCGGAATTGCATATATGGAAGGTGGAACACCAACCATCATTCCAAATGCCGAAGGCGGTAGAATTACTCCATCTGTTGTGACAATAACAGAAGATGGTGAGCAAATTGTTGGTGAAATAGCTAAAAGACAAGCGGTATCAAAACCGAAACGAACAATTCGCTCAATAAAACGAAAGATGGGATCTAAACATAGAGATAAAATTGATGGTAAAGAATACACTCCACAAGAAATTTCTGCTATGATTCTAAGGAAGTTAAAGAAAGATGCAGAAGATTTCCTGGGAGAAGAAATAAAACAAGCTGTAATTACTTGTCCTGCTTATTTTACCGATAGTCAAAGACAAGCAACAAAAGATGCAGGAAAAATTGCAGGTTTAGAGGTTTTAAGAATAATCAATGAACCAACTGCTGCTTGTTTAGCTTACGGGGTTGGAAAAGGAAAAGAAGAAATAATACTAGTTTTTGACCTTGGTGGAGGAACATTCGACGTTTCCATTCTTGAGACTTATATGGAAGAAGGAGACACAATGTTTGAAGTAAAAGCTACCAGTGGTAATAATTTATTAGGTGGAGACGATTTTGATGACAGAATCATAAAATGGGTCGTTGAGCAATTCAAGAAAAAAGAAGGAATTGACATAACCAAAAATGATTCAGCTATGCAACGAATTAAAGATGCATCTGAAAAAGCAAAAATGGAGTTATCATCAAAACAAAGAGCTTTTGTTGACATTCCTTATGTTACAGTTGACAAAGAAGGACAACCAATCAACATAAACTATGAAATTACAAGATCGCAATTCCAAAGGATGACTGAAGATCTTATTGAGAAAACTTTAGGTCCAACAAGACAAGCTCTAAAAGATTCAAAGTATAAAGCTTCTCAAATTAACAAAGTTCTTCTTGTAGGAGGAGCAACAAGAATGCCTGCTGTGAGAGAAGAAATTGCAAAGATATTCGGGGAAAAGACGATCTATAAAGGAATAAATCCTGATGAATGTGTTGCGATTGGAGCAGCAATACAAGCTGGAGTAATAAAAGGTGATGTGAAAGATGTTCTTCTCCTAGATGTTACACCATTAACCTTAGGAATTGAAACACTCGGACAAGTTTTCACTCC
>JAGMDP010000046.1 GCA_023128635.1 Candidatus Heimdallarchaeota archaeon
GAACACAAAAGCTTCCTATTTGGGAGCGATGTGGATTTTGATAGTAAGCAATTAGCAGTAGTATTGAAACTAGGAATTTATGGAGCAATTAACAATCCTATTGATATAACAAGTAGTGAGTTAGGAAGATACTTAGGGGTGTCACAGCAAACAGCAGCAAGGTATCTTGTGGAACTTGAGAAAAATCATCTAATAGAAAGGACCAGGACATCCAGAGGGCAAGCGGTTCAAATAACCAAACTTGGTCGTGAACTGTTAGAAAATCTTAGCATTATGATAACAAAAGCATTGTACACACAAACACGTTCAGCAACCATTTATGGAGAACTAGAAAGCGGTTTAGGAGAAGGTGCTTGGTACATATCTCAAGAAGAATATTCTTCACAATTTGAAGAGGTCCTAGGATTTGTTCCATTCCCAGGAACACTAAATCTGCGAATACTAAATATCGATGACTTGAAAAAGATCGCACAAATAAGACAATCTGAACCATACATTATACATGGATTCGAGAAGAAAGGACGATACTTCGGAGATGTCATGTGTTACAAAGCAAGATTCATAGATGGAACCGTTGGGGCAATAATCATACCAAGTAGAACACACCACAACAAAGATATCCTAGAAGCAATAGCACCAGTAAATTTAAGAGAAAAATTAGCAGAGAATCCTAACATCCCAATGAAAGACGGTGTGCACATCAAAGTCGAAGTGCTATTACAGTAAGACATCCTCTCACATTTCTTTGTATACCAAATGGGCGAAATTTGTTTCTTAGTAAACAGAGTCAAGTGCAGTGATTAATGATTCAAATAAGCTCTTAACAATATCTACTTTCAATTCATGGCGGGATTTCTTAGGATCAAGAACTAATTCTCGAGCAAAAGTTTTCTGACCAGCAACAGCAATTGCTACAAAAGCAGTTCCCTTCAACTTGTCCTCAACAGATTCTCCGATAACACCAGTTGTGGCTAAACCAATGTCAGCACCATATAGCAAGGCACCCTCAGCCATAACTTTAGCACATGCAAGAGAAATAGTTCCAAAATCACGGAAAACATATTGAGGAATACCTAGAAATTCTTCCTTAGCCTCAGAGGTATAGGCAACAATACTATACAAAAGAACATCGGAAGAACCATCGAGATCGGTTAAAATAGAGGTTGCTAAACCACCTGTGCAGCTTTCAGCGATAGCAAGAGATAAATCTTGAGTGGTAAGCTCATCTAGAACTTTTTGAGCCAAATCAAGGAGATCTTGGGTTTCAGTCAAACGTCATTCATCCATTAGTTATTCATAGAAATAAGTGGAGCAAAGGGTGAGATTCGAACTCACGTAAAGCGGATCTGCAGTCCGCCGCCCAACCGCTAGACTACCTGTACGTTATTCTTTTGGTTATTATCTTTCCTCGCCTATTATTTTTAAAGATAACGGCAAATTTTGCTATCTAATTGGCTTTAGAAATTAATCTTTAGTCACATCTTGTGACCTCTTTTTGAGTCTTCAAAAAGTGAATCTGCTTTAAATATCTTTTATGAGATAGTATAATCTAGTGGTGACTCGAAATGAATGAAAAAACTAGTATTAAAGGAATAAAAAACCAAGTCAGAAAAGAAATTCAATTTCCAAAAGATCTCACAAGTAAAATTATTTACGCTTACTAAGGAACACAAGCCTAAAGCCCAGTCCTGTGTGTTAAGCTCGTTGTCTCCGAGAAAGTCTAATTCTGGGAAGGTTGGGGTCGGTCAGGGGCTCCACCCTTTTCCCTATGTTATTGGTTGGTTTTTTCTTTTAATTTGTACGTAATTTTTTAAGTACATTCCTTTTAGGACATCTTGTATTAATAAAATTCAGTGAGTTGCTGTAGTAATGCCTAAGAAAAGTTCCAGTAAGAAATTGAAGCAAGTGAAACACGCAGAGATCTGGAAAGATATGACTGTTGTTGAATTACTTGAAGAATACAAGAAAGTTGGTTTCAACGGCAAAGAACTTGCCAAAGCTCGCGATGTTTTGAAGTCTATGTTTGCTGATAAGGATTGTATTAAGTTTGCTACTCTTGCAGGAGCTCTTGTTCCTGGTGGTTTGAAGAAAGTGATTTACTCTCTTATCGAGAATGATTTCGTTGATGCATTAATTGTTACTGGTTCTATTTTGACTCATGATTTAATCGAAGCTTTTGGTGTAGCTCATTTTCATGCCCCCTTAGAAATTCCTGATTATGAATTACATAAGGAAGAATTGAATCGAATTTACAATGTTGTTGTACCTACTAAGGGGTATCGTGTACTTGAAGATGGTCTCCAAGCAGTCTTCCCTGAGCTCCCGCAGGAAACAATGTCTGCTGCAAAATTCATTCATGAGCTCGGGAAAAAGATGCCTACAAATTGTTTAGTGAAAATGGCAGCTGAGAAAAACATTCCTATTTTCTGTCCCTCCTTACCTGATAGCATCCTCGGTTTTCAAATTTGGATGTTTTCCAATCTTCATGAATTAAAAGTGAATCCCTCTTTAGATCAACAAGATTTACTTGATTTTACTTGGAAATCAGACGATGATCAAACCAAGGTTGGTGCACTAATAGTTGCTGGTGGAGTACCGAAGCATTTCCTAGCAATGGCTGCTCAAGTTGCTGGTAAATCGCTTGATTACGCTGTCCAAATTACCATGGACCGTCCGGAGCATGGTGGAGTTAGTGGTGCATCCACAAGTGAAGCTATTTCTTGGGGAAAAATTGATGAGCATGCAAAAACTGCGAATATTATTGGAGATGCTGCTTTAGTTTTGCCGTTATTGCTTGCTTCTTTGCTATAATCAGTCTTCAAAATGGAAAAAGTGTTCAATCTAATTTAAATGAAAAGAAAAGATAAAATACTAAGAAGACCATATATTATATAGTAAATAATGTGGTAGTGCCCAAAAATTTATTATATATCCATAAATGATTTTGGTCGATTCATATACGAAACAGTCATATTTGTACATTGGAGGAAATGAATTCTTAATGTCTACTCAAGACGCCGATTATAACTTATTGGAATCCGTTGTTCGTGAAATTGGGGGAGACGACGCAGTAAAAGTAGCAGGATTATTAGATCCTAAGGAAGAAACCACAGACGAAGCTATAGCTGCCGGAGCCGAAATGAAGCTTAATGCTGTTCGCAAAGTTCTTTATCGATTATATGATGCTCGTCTTGCTGAATTCCGACGCATTCGAGATAAAAGTACAGGCTGGTTCATCTATTTCTGGCGTCTTAAACCACAAAGAGTAGAAGAGCTTGTAATTAATCGAAAGAAAACTGTCTACGTCAAATTAAAAGCACGACTAGATTATGAGCAAAAATTCCATTTCTTCAAATGCGAACAAAACTACTGTCCAAGATATACTTTTGATGAAGCCATGGAAAACAACTTCAAATGCCCTGAATGTAATGGTGAACTTCGAGCTTTTGATAATTCTGATATCATTAAGAAGCTCAGTAAGAAGGTAAAGGAACTCCGAAAATCGTTAGAAAAATCCGGAGCCAACGTAGACGAAATTGATAATGGCATTGTAGAAGAAACTGGGAAAATTATAGCACCAGATCCAGTTACTGCAGCAGCTGAAAGTACTAGCAACAGCAATCAGGGGTCAAAATAAAGAGCGTATTCTCTATTTCTATTTGTAAAATGAAAAGAATTTATTGAGGTTTCTATTATTGAAAAAAATGAAATTAATGACTAAAGTGTATTCAAAGAAAACAGAAACTTTTAGTCTTCTAAAAAGAAATATCGAAAACGATGTTAAGGATCTCGATGTAAAAATTTCTTCTATTGTATTCGGAGAGGATGGATTCATAAGTGTAACTTTGGAAGGCGAAGATGAACTTGCTGCTTACAATTATCTAGGATCACTTTATGGGAAAAATACCGATCTTGGGGAGTTAAAAGATGGAGATACCATTAAGGGATATATTTGTTCAAGTGGGAAAGTTGGGTTTGGTGTTTTTGTTGATATTGGTATTAAGGAACCGTATAGTGTAGATGCCTTATTACCACTCTTCAGTTTGCGAGAACAATTAATTGACGGAAAAGCTGTTCCTGTTAGAAAAATCATCAAAATGTTTGGACTAATTGACAACTTCCCAATTGAGATTACCATTCAAGAGGTTAGTATTGGATTAAAGAAAATCGAAGCTCGACTCTCACAAAAACAGGTTGATACTTTTGAAGAATGGATAGAAGAGGGTTTAGATAAATTACTAATATTTGGTGCCTATAAAGAAGAAATAGTATCTGCACTTACTAGAACTAGTCATAGTAAGGATATTATTTCTATTGATAATCTTGGGTGGATGGAAAATGTTATCACTTGCAAGTTTAATACAAACGCTAAAGGGCTCATACCTTCAATTGGCAAGATTCTTCATAAAGCTAGATTTGAGATTTTTTCTCCATCATTTATTAGAAAAACACTAAAAGAAATTAAAGAAACAAAATAAACAAATTATTTTTCTTGCTTCTCCTCCTCTTTAGAGGAGGATTCTTTCAAAGGGGTTTTGTTAATTAACTCGAGAAGTTTTGCATATAAGAGTTCTAAAATCTCTTCAATGCTCTTTTCAGCATTAATCAAGAGGTAATTTCCAATTGTATCTAATTGAAACATCTCTAAGAATAAAGCTCTAACATCTCTTAGATTCTGCATTCCTTCGAAAGTATTTGCGTTTGAGCGTTCTCTCATAATTCGCTTAACGGCTAGCTGAACATCAAGATCAAAAATAATCGTTAAATCTGGCTCTGGGAATTTCTTTCTATTTAATTCCAGAATGCTAAACCAATCATTGTTTTTTCGAACGCCTTGATAACAAGCTGTTGAGAAAAAGTATCGATCCAGAAAAACTATTTTATTCTCTGCAAGAGCTGGTAGAATTCTTGTAGTTACATTCCATTCTCTGTCTTCTATGAACCATTGTAATTCTATATCTAGAGATGCCCTTCCCTCTACATAACTTGCTCTGATTTTTTTACCTGCTTCAGTTTCGTTTGTTGGTTCTTTGAACATTACTACAGAATGCCCTAATGCTTCTAAACGTTCTTTTAGCATTTGAGCTAGTGTTGTTTTTCCAGTACCGTCGATTCCTTCGAATGCAATAAGAAGAGCCTTTTTTTGTTCCACGAATATCTATCCTTTAGTTTATCACATAACACCATGCTAAATTATCCATTAAAAAGTATTAGCAATTTAATTCATTTGTGAAAATATTGGTTGGAGTGAAACCAACATCGGAAGAGTCAATGGGACATACGGGAGATCTTTGGTTTCATCTTTAATTCGTTTGATAATTGCTTTCTCTGTAAAGGAAATTTCTTGTTGTTCTTTTCGAACACGGACGTTGAATTTATTTGATGCTAATTCTTTTTCTCCGATAACTATAATGTAAGGGATCCATTCTTGCTCTGCTTTTCTTATCTTTTTACCTATTCGCTCAGAACGATCATCAATGTCAACTCTGATCTTTTGTTTTGTAAGTGTCTCAGCAATTTTTTTACAATCGGAAACAAAATCCTCATTGACCGGCAATAACCGCACTTGAACTGGAGAAAGCCAGACAGGAAACATTGGTTTTTTACCTTGTATTTGCTCTGTGTATGCTTTTTCTAGAATTGCATAAACCACTCGTTCTATTGCTCCGGAAATGCTTGTATGAAGTAATAATGGTCTTTGTTTTTCGTTGTTTTTATCTACAAAACTAATATCAAATCTTTCAGCATTTTCAACATCAATCTGAACGGTGCTTAAAGCAGCAGCTTTGTCTTGATTATCAACAAAATTGAACTCAAATTTTGTGATATAATAAGCAAAACGTTTATCGAAGAGTTCTATTAGGGCTGGACGCTTTCTCACTTTCACCATTTTAATATACCAATCTTTGTTTTCCTCAAAGAAATCCTTTTGTGCACGAAATGCTGATTCATAATCTAATTCAAAAGCATCCAAATTCTCCATTGAAAGTTTGTATTGCTCAACAAAGTACTTCTTAGCATTTGGTAAATCCTTTGCGATAGTATGCATATCTGGCATGGTAAAGGTTCGAAGACGACGTAAAGCCGCTAACTCACCACGTTGTTCTCGTCTAAACGAATAATGAGTCATTTCAAATAATTTTACTGGAAGATTATGGTATGTAATGTGAGCATCAGAGCTGATTAAGAATTGCCCAAAACAAGCAGCGAATCTTAAGAAATAATTGTCTGTTCCAGATTTCAAGACATATTGTCTTGCGGGGAAACGATGCATATATTTCTCTATTGCAGGATGAGTATAGCTATACATAATAGGGCTTTCAACAGGCATAGCTCCATAAGCTATTGTTAAGTCCTTTACGAGTTCCTCTATAAGATACTTCATCATCCAACCTTTAGGATACCAACGGAAGTTTCCAGCGTCGCTTCCGGGTTCATAATCAACTAAAGATAATTTTCTCATTAAACTTGCATGTGGTGGTGGCGTATCAGACTCGCGTTGTTTTTGAGTTTCATATTTTGCGAATTTATGCAAGTTTTTGTGCTTGCTGAAATTATAATCTTTTACAGGGGTAAGTGTACCATCAGGATCCATGATAAAGAACTCGTGCTTTTCCGCTTGTTCATCTAATAACGATTGACTTTCAGCGACTTTTTCCTTCTTCTTAACATCTTTTTCTCCTACAGTAATTGTTCGAGAAAGTTCAGATAAAGGATGACCTTTGCATTTAATATCGAATGCTTTGTACCAACCAAATGGAGCTCTTGTAACTGTATAGCCTTTTTTCTTGAGTTCAGCTTCCATATTCTTTAGTACTCTAAGTGCAACATCTGGTCTCGAGGGTTTATCAGATAAGTGTACCCAAGGATAGAGAACAATGTTCTTAGTTTTGACTTGTTCAGAAACTGATTCAACCTCAGCAACAGCTTTTTTACTTATTTCATCAAAATGGTCTTCATCACCACTTTCTACAGAAGAAAGAACCACTAAACATTCTTCTATTCTGTTTAATTTCTTTTCAATTTCCTCTGCTGCTTTGATTGCTTTTCTTTTTGGTTCAAATTCTATGAAATCCGAATGTACGGTTAAGATTCGCAAAATTAACCACCTTATTGTTGAATGTGAGTACAATCTTTGCTGTACTAATTGAATTCTTTCCTTGCATGTATTAATAAAAGCTTTTGGGAATATTGCAGAAAAAGGATTGTATTAATGAAATCACTCGAACATTTTCAGCATTGCAAAGTCAATGAGCGATGCAGGTAAAAACTCCAAAAGCCGTCTTCCTTTATGATTCTTAATTTTATAGCGTGCTTTAGGTCGTTTCTTATGTAAAACTCGATAAACTGCTTTTGCAATATCCTCGGGGTCAGCACACGAATCTAATTCCTTTTCACACGTTGGGATCACTTTGTTAATTAGTTTCGGGAAAAGAGTTTTTTCGATATCAATTTCTTCAGCATAACAGCTATAAGTTTTTTCTAGAAATCCAGTATTAACTGCACCAATTTGTAAGTGAATAACTTTGATCCCTAAAAACATTAATTCTCTACGAAGAGAATCCGAAAAAGCTTCGAGTGCATACTTACTCATGGAATAAGGACCATTCAATGGAAAACTAATTCTTCCTGCTTCTGATCCCATATTGATTATACGTCCTTTGTTTTCTAGTAATAACGGAAAAAGAATTTTACTTACTCGAAATGGTCCTAAGACATTAACATCTAGGATCGTCTCAACATCTTTTTCACTCATTTCGACTAACGGTCCACCAACAAACATGCCTGCATTATTTACTAACCCATCCAATCCTTTTGCAGTTTCACTGATTTTATTCTTAACATCAGAAATGGATTTTGAATCAGTAAC
>JAGMDP010000047.1 GCA_023128635.1 Candidatus Heimdallarchaeota archaeon
ATTTGTCTAGCTGAACCAGAATTATACCCACCAAGTCTTAGCGGATTTTCTTTATTAGAAATGGATATCTTGTGAACACCATAATCAGCATCACAAATGAAAGCATAAATATTGTAGACTTTTACATCCCGAACGTCAATGTTTACCTTATGATATCTTCCCACAAAAAGTGGTTGAGCAGGAGTCGTAATATCAACAATTGCCATGCCAAAAATACCATATGCAAGATAGGCAAATACCCCATCTATATCAACTCCATAACAGTTTGCAATACCAAACTGATCTTTCATAGTAAACAAAACAACGGGGCTAATTTTATTAGTAATATCCAAAATTACTAATCCGTTTAGACCATAAGATAAGTAAGCAACATCTCCTTGAACGTAAACACTATAAGCTATTTCTGTTCCGTTTATGAAAAAGCCTATCTCGGTGATGTTTGTTTTATCAGTTAAATTGAGTATTCTAAAACCATTGACACCATCAGCTAAATATGCGAAATCTCCATCAACAACTATATCTCGAGCATCAACAGCACTATAATTTCCATAGAGAGTGTAATTATGGAGATAGCTCTCCATACTCAAAACGGTATCTTTAGGATCCAAACCTTGCTTGACCAAAAGATCTTCTTCAATACTAATTTCTTCTTTCTTAAAATCATCATTTTGCTGGAGTGGTTGAAACGACAAAGTCAACAACACAGCAAAGACAAATGAATAAAGTAATATGTTTCTAGTTGTTTTCCAATTCATTGTGGACTATCCTCAAATATTTTTTCGCATGTATATTAACTGTATGTTTATTAGCTTCGTTTTTGTATAAAAAATTATTATCCTTTTTGAATTTTTAGTTACTCTTGGAATCCAAATAACTCGTTTATCGTGTTCTTGTTTGTGATATAATGTAATTGTTTTCAGAAATCATCTGAGTTTATCCGATAGTAATTCTTTTAATTAAAGAAGGTGATTTTTTCTGCATGAAGACAGTAGTAATTCTAACTCAACCAAGAAGTGGTTCATCACTACTAGCAGGAATATTACATCATTTGGGAGTATATATGGGCGAAGAACAGGAACTCCAAAGAGGCAAATATAAAAATAAACTGGGTTCATTTGAAGACCATCGATTCTTAGCAATAAACCATAATATCTTATTCAAAGCTGAAAGATTAATGGGCTATCATAACAGATTTAGTGATGAAGATGGAAAAGTAGAAGCGGCTGTTAAAGAATATGAAGAAGAATTAAAGGATTACATAAAAGAAAGTGAAAGAGAATTCTGGGGGTTTAAAGAAGCTGTTCTTATTTACACGATTCCGTATTTTGAACACCTCTTAAAAGATCCTCACTATATTGTCTTGCATCGTGATGCAGAGAGTGTAGCAAATTCGCAAATAAGAGCAGGCAAACTCAAAAATTGGCGTCATGAAATAAAATCGGAATTTTCTTATTTCACACCAAAAAAACGATTTTTATTATTCTTAAGGACAATGAAAACAACTTTCACAAAAGGATTTGTCTATAGAAAAAAGAAATTTATAGTCAAACTTACATTAGACGCACAAGAACGAATCAAGGAATTTGTCAAAACCAGAAAACATATGGTAATTGAATTACCTGAAATTATTGACAAATCAGATGCAACTATCGAAAAGATCATCAAATTCCTAGATCTAAAACCTACAAAAGAACAAATCAAGAATGCTCTTGAATTCATTCGTCCCGAGCTCATTACTTCAGAAATTAAAAAAACTGAAAAGAAAACAGAGAAATGAATTACCTACTATTTTTTATTTTCATACTTTCTTTTCTTATTGAACATTACCAAGAAAAGTGAAAATAGGCTAATGTAGTAAATTAATGGAATGCTCACATCAGTAGTGCTTTGTACAAATTGAAGTATGATTAAATTTTCCTGTCCATAAGCTGCGAACACGTAGTCATTATAAAACAAAACATCGCAAGCATCTCCATTTGCAAAGTAGAAACCACGAAATTGAGGTATAGAGATATCTGAAATATCATAGACAGAAATTCCTCGATAAAGATCAGCAACAACTATTAAGTTTTCAGAGATATCTGCCGATATTGCTCGAGTGAAATAGGGTATGGTTCCAACAGTAACAAGATTAGTGATTTCAGTATAATCAAGAATCTCAATTCCATCAGACCAATCAACTAAAAACAAATACTCATCTGTAAGGACAATATCTACACAAATTCCTGTGCCATTGATAAATTGATTAATTTTTATGGGATTATTAATATCACTAATATCTAAGATTATGAGTCCAGCTTCAAAACAAGCAAGAAAAGCATAATCATTTTGAATAAAAACATCTCGAGCAGATACATTTCCTGGTTCAGCATAGGAGCTGATTTGCTGGATATCTAATGGATTAGAAATATCAAGTATCTCAAAGGTATCATTCAAACCTGCAGTATAAACCAGATTGTTTTCAACATGAAGACCATAAATTATACTTTGCTCTTTGTTGTAATGACCTATTCGCTGGGGAGAAATTGGATTTGAAATATCAATTATCTCTAAACCATCATCGAAATCAGCTAAATACGCAGAGTCCCCTTGTATAGCTATATCATACGCAAGTCCATTATTATCACAATAAGAACCAATTAATTCCGGATTGGTTCTATCTGAAATATCGATAATTTCTAAACCTGCATCATAATCAGCTACAAAAGCCATATCATCTACTGTCTCAACAGCAATTGAATATCCGACATTTTCAAATTGACCAATTTCATTTGGAGTCTCAGGCACAGTTACATCGATTATTTCCAAACTATCCTTAAAGTCAGCAAAATAGATTAAATCATCTTTCAGGAATAATCCAGAACCTTCCCCGCCATCATCATAGCTTCCAATTAGTGTTAGAGAATTTGGATCTGATCCGTTTAAGATTAGCAACCCATTATCCCTTTCAGATACAAAGATAAGATCATTTGTGACATTGATTCCCCTTGGACCTCCGTCATCATTCCAAACGGTTATTTCTTGAGGATCATAAATATCTGACTCATTATACAAAACAATCCCTTCTGCTTCATCAACAAAATAAACAATATCTCCTAATCGACAAATATCCCACACTACTGTGAAAACATCTATTTCGGAAATTAGAGTTGGATTTGTTGGGTCGGAAATATCAATTGAAGCATACCCATATCGAGTTGTTATGTAAGCAATATCACCAAAAAGGAATACTTCTTCTGCTCTCGTGTCATTAAATTGTCCAATTTCAACAGGATTTGTTGGGTCGGAAACATCAAGAATCTCCAAACCATCTAAGAAATCTGCAACGAAAGCAAGATCATTTCTTACTTCTACACACAAAGCAGCTGAACCATCATAGAAACTTCCAATTTTAATCGGATTTGAGGTATCAGATACATCGATAATTTCTAACCCGTCTAAGTGATCTGCAAGAAATACTAAGTCATTTTCAACCCAAATATCCCACGCATACCCACTTCCATTTGTGTATTGACTTAATAATATGGGATTAGTTGGGTCTTCTACATCAAGTATCATTAATCCTTCTTCATCATTTGCTACATAAGCTATATTGTTTTCAACTACAACATTTACAGCTGTCCCTCCATAATTATTATCAAACTGCCCAATTTCTACAATGTCAGTAGAATCTGTTGATTGATTTAAGGAAAAACCATTTATCGACTCATTATTCGTAAAACTCTCACCACTTATCCAAATATTAACAGAAATTAAACTGAATAAAAGGAGGATTGAAGCTGTCTTTCTTATTGATTGAAGTAATCTCCTTAATGTTGAAAATTCAATAGTAATCAATTTTGTTTCATAGATAAATTTAATTTATTCCAATATTAATTTTTCACCTAGGAAATTCATTTATGAGTAAAGATAATATTGTAAGTGATTGAAGATGATAATTGATGGACATGCACACGTATCTGCAGAATTCGCTGATCCAAAAAAATTGAATGAAATAATGGAAGAATTAAAGGTAGACAAAGTGGTTTTATGTCCAGGTAGAGGGGATGATCCAAACTATGAACCTCTCAGACCAAAAGTTAGACAATCACTTCTAGTAACTAACCATAGAATTCTATTTTTATCTAATCGTCTGTTGAGAAGATGGTCCAAGGATGTAACTGACCGAGATTCAGGAAATGAATACATCTTTAAATTAAAAAAAGAAATGCCCGGAAAAATCATTCAATTTTTTTGGGTGAATTTTCTGAATGAAAAATTCTATTCACAAATGACTGAAGCCTATAAGAGGATGAAATATCGAGGAATTAAACTTCATCAAGCTGTTGTTCCGTTTGATAATGAAAGTGAAGAACTCGAACAAGTTGTGAAATTTGCTGGTGAGAACAGCCTTCCGATATTCATCCACATTTTCAATTCTAAAGAAGCTAATAAATTAATAAAACTAGCAAGAAGATTTCCTAATACGAATTTTATTATTGCTCATTTAATGGGATTAGAAAATGTAATCAAACACGGCAAGGATTTAAGCAATTTTTACTTTGATATTTCAACATATTTCATCATAAGTGAACGTCGGATAAAAAAGGCAATCAAATACTTTGGAGCTGATCATGTTTTTCTTGGATCAGATACCCCAATGGGTTATGACAATCTTAAAAATAACTTGGAGAAAATCCAGAACATGGACTTGACTTCTGAGGATAAAGAATTAATTCTTGGCAAAGGAATTGCAAAACTACTAAGATTATAATTTCTCGCCTTTTCTCTGTATATAATAAATAACAGTACCATCATCTAATTCTTCTCTTGATACAATTTTGTGGTTGAAATTCCTACAAAATCTAGGTATACTGTTGTGGGAATGAGGAGTATCAGAGCTTACTTTTAAAATGCCACCCATTGGTACTTTCCGAATATTTAATCTAACTCGCATTGAGGGAATGGGGCAAGGTACACCTTTTGCATTAACAAACAAGTCAAATTTTTCTTCTTTTTTAGTCATCGTCACTAATAGCTGTATAACACTATTAATTAAAAAACTATTACTTTATTTTACGGAAATCTAACAAATACTATAGAAAATATTGATTCTAGTCATAGTTTGTAATTAATTACTTTTTAATAAAATCCAGCACTAATTTAACATGATGAAGATGGCTGCTAGAAAGAGTGAAAAAATATCTAATCCTGTTATTTCGAAGTGGATTAATCATCAAGGAAAAGTTGATTATTCGTTACTTAAAAAAGATAAGTGGTTTTGGGAACAAATTTTCGCTTTAGAAAATGCTAACCTTAGTAAATATTCTCGTAATGAAAAGCTTGCTTTTTGGTTGAATACTTACAATCTATTAACAATTAAGGGAGTACTAATTGAATTAGAAAAGAATCCTAAGTGGAAAGGGAATGTTACAGTATTAGCAAAGTTAAGATTTTTCATTCTTAGAAAATTCCCTGTTGCTGGAAAGAAACTCAGTTTGAATTATATAGAAAATAGCATTATACGCCAAAGATTCAAGGATCCTAGAGTTCATTTTGCATTAAACTGCGGAAGCACAAGTTGTCCCTTTTTACCAAACAAGCTTTTTCAAGCTGAAAGTTTGGATAAATACCTAGATAATCTTACCAAGTTTTTCATAAACTCAGGAAATGTAAGAATAGATGAAGAA
>JAGMDP010000048.1 GCA_023128635.1 Candidatus Heimdallarchaeota archaeon
TTCTATAATTATTATTCTAATATTAGGTCCATTTATTCCTGTACCTGATACTACTCCAATTGCAGAAGATCCATTCGTTTCAATAATCGCTGTTGCTTGGGCTGGTGTTTTTGAAGAACTTAGCTTCAGACTTATTCTAATTGGGGTTCCAATGGTTTTTGTTATTTTGATACGTTATATAATTCAAGAAAATACTAAAACAGATTCAATATCTTTGGAAAAAAAGGTTGAGAAGAAAAAACTAAAAATTTATGATATTTTCCTTGCTATTAGAGGTAAATACAAATCAATCGGTTATCTGGAATGGTCCTTAATTGGTGCTTCATCTTTAATCTTCGGTTTTGCTCATTGGGAAGGTTGGACGGGTAGCTGGGGTGCTTGGAAGATTGTGCAAGCAGGTTTATCTGGATTCTTTCTTAGTTACGCATTTGTAAAATATGGTATTGAATCAGCTATCTTTATCCATATAACAAACAACGTTATCTCTGCATTATCAGTGGTTAGTGTTGAAGTAGGGAATTCAAGCTGGATTACAGCTATTACCAATGTCTTAATTTGGGGATTAATGTTTATAGGTATAATGAAAGGTGTTAGCGTTATTATTAACTTCATTTTAAATCGTAACGTAAAACAAAGAGCACAAACATCATCTCTATAATCTAAAGGAGGATCTAATCCCAAATCAAACGGAATGAATCACAGTGCCTAAAAGAAAAGATTTACACATTATTGGTATTGGGAATTTAACTCGTTTAGATGACGGAATAGCAATTAGAATTATTCAAGAATTAGAAAAAATCCTTTTTCCTGATACTATTAAAATTACTGATTTAGGGACGGGTGGAGTAGATATTGCTTTAGCTCTTGATGGTTGGAAATACGTAATTATAATAGATGCAGTTGATATTGAAGACCTTAAACCTGGAGAGATTGTTGAATTTCATATTAAGGATAAGAATCTCCCAGAAGTCAGAGGATTAAGTTCAACACATGGATTCGATGCCTTAACAGCATTAAAACTTGCTTTCGCATTAAAGGATTTTAAGCTTCCAGAGGAAATAATGATTATTGGAGTGCAAGTAAAAAATATAGAAGGCTTTGGTGTTGGACTTTCAAAAGAGGTAGAAGCTGCTATACCTAATGTTATTACTCGGATAAATGAAATAAAAACGAAATATAATCTCTAACGATTTCAATACAAATCAGGTATTTTATCTAATGACATTCGAGCGATTTCATTAAATACTAAATCTACCCCAAGTCCATTTGCAGATGAAGTTTCAATATATCTGTTAGCATTATACTTCTTGATTGTCTCTTCAATTAAATCATCAGAAAGGAGAGGATCTCTTGGTAGATCACTTTTACCTCCAATAATTATTATGTCAGTTTTAACATTTTGGTCTACGAAACCGTACCAAGTATCAAGACCACCAATTGATAAGGCTCGAGTTAAATCAAACATCAAGACCGCAACAAGTGCTCCTCTGAAATAATTATCAAAAATACCCATTTGTTTGAATTGTTCTTGTCCCCCACAGTCCCAGACACTCAAAGATATGTCTCTGCCTTGATAGCTCATCTGATGTATGTGGAATCCAACGCCAATAGTTAACTTAGTTGTATCAATAAATTCTCCTGTAAGATAACGCTGGATAAGTGTGGTTTTTCCCACTCCACCATCCCCACCAAATACAACCTTAGCAATGATTTTTGACAATTGCAGTGCCTCTAATGCTTTCGATCTTACAGAAATTTGATTTAATAAATCATTAAAATGTTACATTTAATATAAAGCTATTCGTTTCTACAGACACAACGGTAAATAAGAAATAAATGAGGAAAAGCGAATCTGCCTTTACTCATGGACTAGAATATTTTTTCAATGGATACATTTAACCTATCAAGTATTGCAGACATCTCTTCTATCTCAGTAACAGTGATAACTTTCAATTTATTCTTAAAGACACTTGAATTTAATTTCGAAGCACTCTTGTATATCTGTCTTCTTCTCCAAACTGTTGGATCAGGATGATAGAATAGAATTGATAAGGTGTTTTTGTTTTTATCTGCAACCAAGAAAACATCTGACGCAGGAATTTTCTTTCCTATTAGCTCTTTTGGAGAGCCATCATCCATAAGTGTGAAGACTCTTGGGAGTTTCCCTGAAAAGAGTAAACCCATCTTTCGGGACATATCCAGTAAGTTTGCATGAGTTAGATCATTTTCCGTGTTAATATCTCTAACTATAACAGAGAAATATGGTTTGATTAAGCCATATGCATCAAGAATTTCTCGAGTATAATCCTCTCTAAAGAGAAGGAATAAAATGCATTTTCGACCGAACTCTGTAATTCTATGATCAGATGAATCAACAGATTCAACATCGAAAGTAATAGCCATTGCACGAAGATCTTGAGCATCTGGGACAGGTAACGGACCGAAAGAACGTTTATCATCCATGGTATCAAATAACGATGCCTTTTTCTCTTTCAATGTTTTTCCTTGTGATCCCTCATCTAGACCTACAATAGTCATACCTTCTACTGCTAACGTAAGTGTTTGTTCTTCTGTGAGATCAGTATCATTATAGATTACTGCGGGACCAGTGTCTTCAAAGGTCACAAACACGATTCCTAACAAATGATCTTTTTTCGATTCCATTCCATACATTTCTTCTCAACCTTTCTTTTTGGGTATATTTTTATATGATTATTCAATTTTTGTGTAATGATTCTGCATTGACATATTTTTTAAATTTGTATATTTATTTTAACCGATATCTCTACAGTGTATTATCATTATCTTGATTTTAAATTAATAAAAATTGCTAAATGGATATATCTTCATCTTTATGCTTGCTTTCTTCCACAATATTCTCTATAGCAATTCGTCCACTTTCACCTTCTTCTAAATATCTATCAAGTATCATTTCTGCTATCTGCTTCGCTTTACCAATAGCTCCACCTCTTTCAACAAACAAACAACAGATCTTTTGTTTACTTGAAACAAGAACCATGGAATAATCTCCCACAGTTACAACATCTAAGAAACTGGAATCCTTAAACAAAGTTCTCGTCATAGAGTTAAGTGCAGATAATAAACCAGTAATTAAAACGGCATCTTGTTCACTATCTGTTATACTTGAAAATTGAGCATCGAAATCAAGTAAACCATTTACATCATAAATTAAAACTCTATGAACGTTTACTATCTCATGGTAGCCTTCATAAGCCATTAATTTCGAGACAAACCAATCAAATGCTCTGTAGATGCCTTCCCCAGTCACAATTGTACAAATTTCAAAGTGAAATGATCGGGGATCTGTTGGAGAAGAAATTCTGCCAAGATCATAATTACTGAGAACTTGACCCAGCTTTATGTTTCTCTCAGGATCTCTTTTGTTAATTATAACAAGAAGTGGTACATTAGATGGAATTTTATCCACAATACTATGAAACTGCTCTGTGGATTCTCTGAGTGATTCATCTGTTTCTCCATTTATAACATAAACAATTCCATCTGCAATTGATAAGAAATATTCTGTAACCTTTTCGTCAGATAAGATTTCCTTTCCTAAATCTATCAGTTTAAACCATTCTGCTCCATAGGAAATGTCTATCCAATTAAGAGCTGTATCTGGGAAAACTTTGTCACGATTAGAGGAAAGCAGATAATAAAGCAATGTCGTTTTGCCTGAACCTTTTTCTCCCATTAAAAGTACCCAAGGTATTGTATGTTCTTTTTTTTGCAGGAAAGCAGAGAATGCTTCTATTGTCTTTTTTGTTTCCTTCATTGATTTCTATCCCTTTCTTTAGAAAATCGCTATAGTATTAGTAATTTTTCACTATATCTAAAAACAGTATTTTATAAATGATTATCGGTGTGTAAATAAAAAAGAAAAATAATGGATAAAAGAAATATTATAGTGATTTCACGAAATTGCATCCAAGGGGAAATAATTTGAAATCACTT
>JAGMDP010000049.1 GCA_023128635.1 Candidatus Heimdallarchaeota archaeon
ACCGATTCATCAACAAGAACTTTTAATTTCTTGTCCTGTTCTAATCTATCTAATTGTCCCAAATAATGAGAAATTTCTGTGTCTAGAGCGTCAATAGATACTTTTCCATCTTTTCGTTCAATTTTATCCTGAACAACAGAAAGCTCCATTGCAAACAAAACTAAATCTCCTGCATCCGCAAGATTAATCTTTAATGCTTTCGCGATTATTGATGAATTTGCTTCTGCAATTTCTTGAATCGTCATATAGCCGAGATCAGTTAATGCTTTATTGATTCCCTCTGGATTGTCCCCTTGGAATTGCTTTTGAATGTTCTTCATATGAGCTTTAAGTGCTGTTACAAATAGACTTTCAGCGGTTGAAATACTCGAATCCAAGATGTTCATTATGGTAGGTGGGAGAATTTCAACTAGTTCTGGTATAGTATTATAGCCAGCATCACGTAATCTTTCTAAATAGATTTTTTTTAATTCGGCTTCCTTTTCATTTGACATCGGAAATCCAACCAACTATGGTAATAAATGGATGTTTCCACTATAAAATATTAATCGCCTTAAATTATTATTCATTTTGCTTATGAAAAAAAGCTAATTCCAATTAATTCGGAAACTAATAATACTCGATAATATTTATACTAAAAAAACTTAATAATTAAAGCAAATAGACAAGTTTTCACTAAGTTAATGAATGTAAGTCATTAAATAATAGTATAACAAATATTAACTGCAGTTTAAGTAGGTAAACTAAATGGATTTTTATACTGACAGTTTTTCAAGTATCAATGCCCTTCCGGCAGTAGAAATTAACATTCGACCAAATATACTTTATACTGATGAATACTCCTACTTAACAAAAGATGAATTAGAAGTCTTGTTTTTATTAGCAACTACAGATATGTTTACTGAAGGCTTATCTTCCTTTTCCTTTTCAGGCATAAAACGTCAACTCGGAAAGCATCAACAAAAAATAACTAAAGCTGTAAATAGACTTCTTTCTAAGAATTTGATTTGCAAAAATAGTGTTGGGTATTCCATTTCTTCCAAAGGAACTGCTGTTCTCTCAGAAGTAATTAAGGTGCAAAATGCAGTTGATTTACATCAATCTACAGATGATTTCTTACAACAAAGAATTGTCTTCAATGAAAATTTGCCTCTTGCTGAAATAGCTAGTTTATTAGTTGGTAAATGGTTTGGATCATTTCGTTATATCTCCCATACCGATGGAAAAGATTTGATTGTTCGTTGGCAATTAGTGGATAGTCGTGCTTCCGCAACATTACATGTTTTTGAGGATGAAGCAATTTTAAGCATTATACCAGATAAACACGACTCCCGGAAATTCTCATATGAACAAGCACTAGATGATCTTTCAAGGTACTTTTTTGAAATTCTCTCCTCATTAGGTATTAATGCTGTCATTGAATATGAAGGGTGGAGGAGAAGCTCGCTTTCAGAAATAGACTTTCAACAAAGATTCACAGCATAATTGAGTAGCCATAATAATTTGTCTGAAAATTAGCCTAATCTTTTTCATAAAATATAGTAATTACCTGTCATTTTTTCCTAACAAAAGGTTTATTTTCATAGAGTTTTTGAAAAAATCTTACTTTCCTATTACTTAGTCATTTTAAATAATGATATCATATGTAATGTTAAAGAAATTCATTTGAGGTTGAAATTTATGCAACCAGTAGATATTGAAAAACAACTAGCAAAAGGAACAACAACAGTTGGTCTTAAATGTAAAGACTGTGCAATCCTTGTTGCTGACATGAGAGCAAGCATGGGAAACTTAGTTGCTTCGGATCATGCAAAGAAAGTTCATCAATTGAATGACTTCTCTGCTATTACAATTGCCGGACTAGTTTCTGACGCTCAATATATCATCGATATTATGCAAGCTCAAATTCGTTTATTCGAGCTTGATCGAAAACGACGACCAAAGACTTCTATGATTGCTAATCTTGTCAAGAACATGCTTTATGGTCAATATCGTGCATACTTCCCATTCTATGTTCAACTAATTGTTGGCGGATGGGATCAAAAAGGTCCTCACATATTCTCTTTTGATATGGCAGGTTCATTATCAGAAGATGATTGGTTTTCATCTGGATCGGGTTCACCAATGGCTTTTGGTGTTCTTGAAGCCATGTATGAAAAAGATATGACTGAAAAAGAAGGACTAAAAGTAGCATTGAGAGCTCTAAAATCGGCCATAAAAAGAGACACAGCTACCGGTGATGGTATAAGAGCTGTGGTAATTGATAGTAAAGGATTCAGAGAACTATCAAAAGAAGATATAATTGAACTAGGAGGAGCCATCTAAAATGTTTTCCCAACCAAGTCAATTCGGTTATGACAAAGCTACAGTTATCTTCTCCCCTGACGGTAGAATTATACAAGTAGAATATGCTCGTGAAGCTGTAAAAATGGGCAGTACTGCTGTAGGAATAAAAACAGAACAATATGTAGTCTTAGCTGGACAAAAACGTACATTTGAACTCATAGAATCTGCTGACAAGGTTTTCAAAATCGACGATCACATTGCATCAACATTTTCAGGTTACTCAGCAGATGGGCGAGCTTTACTCCAAAGAGCAAGAATCGAAGCACAGATTGAAAGAATCACTTATGGTGAAAAGATTGATCCTGAAGTGCTTTCTGAAAAAATAGGTGATTATTTACAATCCTTTACCCAATACGGCGGTGTAAGACCATTTGGTATTGCTGTCTTATTTGGTAGTGTCTATGAACGAGAAACTTCTTTGTATTTCATAGATCCTGGTGGGGCTATTTTCAGCTGCCTTGCTACTGCAATCGGTTCAAACGAAGCAGCAGCAAAAGAAACTTTGAAGAAAGGTTACAAAAGGAATCTTACCAAGAAAGCGGCAATTAAATTAGCTCTTGATGCTCTTAAAGCAGCTATAGAGGAAGATGAAACCGTACTTATCGCTGAGATGGCTGTTATTGAGACAAAAGATGGATTAGTCCAAGTTTTAAGTCAAAAAGACATTGATGAGATCCTAAAAACATAATCTCATTAATCCCTTTTTTTCTTTTATTTTTTTTTATTTATCATTTATCCATATTTTTTCTTATCATTTGATTTTTTGTAGTAAAGCAGGTAAATCTTTTAGCAAAGGTATGATATAATCTGGCTTCAAAGATTTGAAAGAATGCTGAGCAATTTCTTTGAATTCTCCTAAGACACCAACGATTTTAACATTTGCTTTTCTACTTGCAATTACATCAGTTGGCATATCTCCAATATACAGACATTTACTGGCTGATAACCCCAGACCTTTGATCCCTTTCAAAATTCCCTCGGGATGGGGTTTTGCATGAACACAATCCTCTCGAGTTATTAAGACATCAAATTCCTTTAAGATTGGAATATGTTCTGACGCTTTATTTACAATTTCTCTATTAGCTGATGTAACTAATCCCATTTTATAATCTGTAGCTAGAAGATTTAATGTATCAATTGCTCCAGGTTGAGGAACAACATTCATTTTACATTTGTTAAACATTAATCCCCCACTTATCACAAAGTTCACTTTTTGAAAGAAATTTAATCCAGGAATATTGGAAACTTTGACAATAATTTGTGGAATATATAGTGGACCTAATTTCTCTGTTGCTGTAAGCAGATTTTGAGCTGTGCTAAAAAGTGCTTCATAGACTACTTCTCTTTTAATGTCTGGCTTTACTTTCCTTAATGCATAAAGATAGGACCAACCCACTCGAGCCATTAAAGAGGAAATTACTCCATCGTAGTCAAATAATAGTCCCCTAATAGCATGAGTTGTCATATCTAGAACACTCTTGAACATCATTTTTTGCTTATTTCACATTCATTAAAAGCTATAGTTATGTTCATTTTCTCTCCAGAAAAGGAATAATGACTCAAAAAAATTCATTGTCGAAATATTCATTTAACTATACCTAACTTAACCTACACAGTGATTTTCAAAGTTAAGGAAGAGAAAGGGTAACTATGTCTGAACACGAGAAAACACTTACGGAATACATTCATGAACTCGAATCAGAAGACGCAAACGCTCGTATTGAAGCAGCTGTGGCTCTTGGAGATTGGGGAAATGATCGAGCGGTGACTCCTCTAATAGAGACACTTTTACATCCAGATGAAAATTTACGGCGTACATCTGCTCGAGCACTAAAAGAAATTTCCAATAGACGTTCAATTGAACCTTTAATTACTGTACTTCTAGATGATACTTCTGCAGAAGTAAGAGCAGAAGCAGCATTTGCTTTGGGATATTTTACCAGATTTAGTTTTGAAATTGATGACTTATTTTTAGGATTAAAGGATGAGCATTATTTAGTTCGTCAGAACGTAGCTTTTGCTTTAGGAAAAATAAAACGACGAAAAGCTGTGAGATCTTTAATTGACATTCTGAAAACTGATGAAAATTACCACGTAAGAGAAATGGCTGCTTGGGCTTTGGGTGAAATCAAAGATAAACGAGCT
>JAGMDP010000005.1 GCA_023128635.1 Candidatus Heimdallarchaeota archaeon
AAGCAATAACTAAGAGTGCTTGATCGTAAAGCATCTTTTCAAAATGTGGTAGAAGCCAAAAGGAATCAGTAGAATATCGATGGAAACCAAAACCAATATGATCATATATACCTCCTGAACGCATTGCAGTAAGCGTTTTCTCCACCATCATTAATGCTGCTTTATTCCCAGTTCTTTTCCAAAACCGAAGCAGAAACAATAACTTATGTGGAGTCGGAAATTTCGGTGCTCCTCTAAAACCGCCATTTTTCTCATCAAAAAGAAGAGTAGCTTCACGAAAAGCTTCATTTAAAATATCTTGTTTTAATTCCTCTCCAGGTGTTGTCTCAATACTCTGGAGCTGAGAAATAACCTCTTTAGCTGCTAAACGCAATTCTTCACGATTATTATCCCAATAATCCTTTATTTTTGGGATCAATTCTAGCATTCCAATACGACCAAAACGACTCTCTTTTGGAAAGTACGTACCAGCAGTAAATGGTTTCCTATCTGCATCCATTATAATAGTTAAAGGCCAACCACCACTACCAGTTATCATCTGACTGACTGCCATGTAAATATTATCAATTTCAGGTCTTTCTTCTCTGTCAACTTTTATATTTACAAAAGTCTCATTCATAAGTTTCGCAACTTCAGGATCCTCAAATGATTCATGAGCCATAACATGGCACCAATGACACGTAGAATAACCTATTGAGAGAAAGATGGGTTTGTCTTCCTTCTTCGCTTTCTCAAAAGCCTCTTCGCCCCAAGGATACCAATCCACAGGATTTGTTGCATGCTGTAATAAATATGGACTTTTTTCTTTAATTAACCGATTAGGTTTTGGTTTATTTTTGTTGGTTGTTTCTTTATTCAAAATCAATACACCTAAAAAATGAAAAGGAATATTTTTCCGGTTAACTTTGTAATTCCTTAAGTTTTTCTTTGACGCTATCTATATGACCAGCTGCCTTTACTTTATTCCAAGTTTCAGCTACTTTACCTTCAGGGTCGATTACTACAGTACTTCTAGTAACACCAAAGTGTGTTTTACCATACATGGACTTTTCACCCCAAGCACCATAAGCTTCTAAAACGGTTTTTTCTTCATCACTCAATAGTAGCACTTTTAGCTCATGTTTATCTACGAATTTTTGATGACTTTTTGGTGAATCCGGACTAACACCTAAAACTACAGTATTCATCTTATCAAATTCAGGTAAACTTGCTGTAAAATCAATTGCTTGAATTGTACAGCCACTTGTAAGATCTTTAGGATAAAAGTATAGTATTACCCATTTACCCTTGTAATTCTCCAAACAGATTTCATTACCATCTTTATCCGGCAAACAAAAAGTTGGTGCCGAATCTCCAATATTAACTTTTAACATTCATAATTACCTCAGTTTTTTTCCTTAAAATTTCTATTACTTTTTTTTCTTATTATCTCCTAAAATAACATCTAATTAATATAAATCGGTAAAAAGTATTAAGCTAATGATTAATATTCTAAGAAAAAAACTACCGAATAGATAACTAAGTATAATGATTCTGTAAAAACAAAAGAAAGAAGAAACTACTTGCCATATAATTGCTTAAGCAAAATTTCTCTAGCTATTGATTGAAAAGCTCGTTTTACTCCAATTCCTTTTGTAGCAATAGTTTCATAAACGGGAAAACCATCAAGACCAAGTCCAGAGAGCATTTCAGGTCGAGTAAGAGCACCTGGAACATCCCTTTTATTCAAAGTTACAACAATGGGGACTTCTTTTCCAAAACTATCTCCTAAGAAATCTTTGAGTTCATCAACGGATTCTTGATTATATTTTTGCATTTCCGGAGTGGAATCTAACATAAGAATGATCCCATCTACGCCACGTAAGATAACTTTCCTTTGGCTTTTGTGTCTAGTCTGTCCTGCAACTGTATAAGCATCAAGAATAACTCGTCCAGAAGCTGAAAATGGGGTAAAATCGAAATAAAGAGTTCTACCAGTAGGATCTGCAATAGATGTAAAACCACCTTTGGTTAAACCTTCGACTTGATCGTAGAGCCATCGTAAACCTGTAGTTTTTCCACTAAGAGAAGGGCCATAGAAGACAATTTTTAAGTGAATTCGACCTTGACTATCCTTTCGCAATGTTTGGAAACCTCATTTTGTGCTATTTATAAGGGAAATTATATGCGTTATATGTTTTTCTATCTAGTGCTACGGTTAATTCTTTTCGTGTTGAATAAAAAAACTATTGGTTGGTGTAAATCTTATCCTTAAGATTACTTTCATAGCAACTAATAATCATCTTGTTGGATGCCTGTCTGGATGCTTGTCTGAGTAGTATCTAAGTAAATCCGTGAAACCAAAATCAAGACTTGAATGTTGTTCTTCCTTCAATTGTTGCTCAATCATGTAAATTTTTTGTGTGGTTTTTTCTCTTCTTGAGAAATAAACTTCCGGAGTAATACTTCGATCATTAAAAGCTTTAATTAGTTCACGTAGTGTATCTTTAGCAGCTTTCAATTCAATCTTAAGGTTCATTACTTCTTCAGATTCAACTTGTCTTCTCGGTTCAATAGGTCGCTCTCTGAGTTGCTGTGAAGAAGTCGAAAAAGGTATTTCCTTCAAATCCTTAATACGTTTATCGAGCTTATCTTTTAGATGGTTAAAGTTTAGAGTGGTTCGGTAATTTTCCATCATATAAGGATCTGTAACAATATAATTTTCATTTTCATTAAAGAGAATACCAAAAATGAATTTGAGTTTAGTAATGATGTCATCTGGACATTTTATTTTAACTAAATTCTTTTCTGACATGTTGATGAATAATTGTTTCCCAGTGAAAATGTTACTTTTGGTATCTATATCTTTAATCATGGAAATAGGAACAGATTTTACTTTTTTATTGATTAATTTTGATCTAGGCAAAAAGTACATTTTCTTATTAGTTATAAACAGAGTACCAACTTTTTTGCGTTTATCTGATGGGAAAGCCATTTTAATATTTGGAAAAGCAGCAATCTTAAGTTCATATATTTCAGGCTCGAATTTCTCAATAACGTTATCAAATAATTCCGAATATAACTTTAGTTCTTTTACTTTTACTTCAATATCTTCCAGTTCATTCAAAGGATCACTAAGATAATCATTGAGAATATTGGAATAACTTAAAGCATGAGTTTTAATGATTTTGAGAGTTTTATCGATTCCCCTTAATTTGCTGACAGAAATATTTTGATTGAAGATAAGGGTTCTAGCGTCTTGATATATGTGTTGACTAACTTTGTCTAGGATTTCTGATGCTCTTTGAATTATTTCATAAAAAAGATCTTGTATACGCAATAAGTTACCTTCAACGTTTGGATAAAGACCAAAACGTTCTCTACGCATATGTTTTGCTTGAGTTACAATTTCAGAGTACTTGTTTGCAAAAGCTTTGATAGTATCCAGACCTGTGCTAAGCAAATTAACGTTACTACTAAATTCCTCTGAAAGACCATCGATTTTTCTCTTTGAATCTTTGATTTTAATTGATGAGCACATTGGACATCGTTTCAAAGTTTTCTCAGCAGTTAGATGGTTTATTTTCCCACAGACTTCACACTTATTTCCAATGCTAATGTGCGCGCACTCGTTACAATATGTACAATCAGTTTTCTCAGAAACAATGCAAGCAGTGCAAAACGTGCCACCACAATCTTCACAATAATATAGATAATCATTATATTGATAACACTTTAAGCATTTTTTATTCGAATCATATCCCAATTTTAATCTCACGCTCGCATTGTTTGTGATTCCACATCGTTGATACAAAAGTATTCAACTTGTGATACTATCATCTAAATGTAGACTCATAAGCACAGATTCTACATCTAGGGTTGCTATTATACTTAAACTAAGGTCGTTTTTGAAAATAAGTGATTGTAATATGAGGATGTTTTCCTTAAAATACTTAAAAAAACTGTTTTTTCATGCTTTACATTCTAAAGCAAACATTTTAGGTATGCTTTAAACGAAAAATAAATGAAGGGTGAAACTAAATAATTAATACCTAAAGTGAGAGTATATTATTGTGAATGAAGGTGTGCAAAAAGGGATGGAAGACAAGAAATCATCAGACTTCCTTTGGAAGATTGTGCTCTGCGGTACAAGTTTCGTAGGCAAAACGACTGTAAGAAAAAGAGCTATGGGAGAGCATTTTGCAGAAGAGTATATTTCAACTGTAGGAGCCGATTTTTCTTCATATAAATTGAAACTTGGAGATTTGACTATAGGATTTCAGGTATGGGATTTAGCTGGTCAAGACAAGTACAAGTATATTCGTTCAAGTTTTTATGGAGGAGCAACAGGATGCTTCTTAGTTTTTGATGTCACAAATCCAAAATCAATGAAGGATTTATCCTTATGGGTGGACGAAGCAATTAGATACTCAAATGGTACTATTGAGATTTTTGTAATTTGTGCGAATAAAATTGACTTGAA
>JAGMDP010000050.1 GCA_023128635.1 Candidatus Heimdallarchaeota archaeon
GTAAATCCTCGATTTGATCTTTGGTCTCAGAATCATATTCATACTCGAGATAAAACCTCAATTCTCTTGTTCTTCGACCGCTCATCAATACAATGCTCCAGTTTATGGTTTACCTGCAATTAAACAATAAATTCTATTTCTACATTAGTATTTTCCGATTTTAAATCAAAAAGGCATTGGTTCTCAATAGTTTAATTGCCTTTCTTCAGTCATGATTTTAGCTCTCATCGTTTAAATAACCATTCTTCATCTTTAAATAATTCATGAGCAATTCTATTTGCACTTTCCTGTTCCACATCTGAAATCTTTTCATGAACTAATTCAACATCTAATACAGAGCTAAGACCATTTATCATAGCATTTCTGATTTTCTCAAATGATGGGGCAACACCTAATTCCTCCTCTAAACTTGAAACTCTCTCTTTTGCAGAGGATATCATTTTCGCTTTAAATTTCTCATCAGGAACTACTAATAATGAAAACATCTTTTCTACATTTACTTTCCTGAGAATTGTCCCGTGCTGCAAAATCACACCACTCTTCCTTGTAAGAGCACTCCCTGAAATTTTCTTACCATTACTTTTTAGGTTGATATCATTTATTGGTTTGAATTCTGCTTCTATCCCTAATTCCATTAATCCAAGAACAACTCCTCCACAGATTTTCTCATATATCTTTGATATCTCTTGAGGTAATCTTGGATCATCGTCAAGACAATTCACTGAATACGTTAATTCTCCTTCAAAATCGTGATATACTGCCCCCCCACCTGTGATCCTTCTGATATAATCTACTTTTTTCTCTTTACAATTCTCAATATTCACAACTTTATTCATAGATTGGAAATAGCCAATTGAGACAGCAGAAGGCTTCCAACGATAAAACCTTATTGTATTTTTGGCTTTGTGTGCTGCAACGGCTTCTTGAATCGCTTTGTCAAGACCCATGTTGTAATAACAATCAGCCGCATTTTCTACCCAAATCAATCGCCATTTTTCTTCAGACATAAAGTTACATTCCTTAACTGAATTATGAAAACATTGAACTTTTAGGATAAAATATTATCCTCAAGCTCAAAAATAAAGTGGAAAACCCCAGAAATACCACACGTAAAAAATAATAGATGCAATACTTAGCAAAGTACCAAGAACAGCAATTCCTATTGATTGTCTTATTTTTGGACTGGTACTACCAAGTTTTTTCGCATTCATTGCAAAAATTATTGTTAAAATAAGGAACACTATACTACCACCACAAAAAGTTAACCAAGCAAATATCCCAGCCAATCTTAATTTCGCCTCAGCTTGTTGCTGTTGTGTGAGTGCTCCTATACCATAAACAGAGTGTTGTCCAGGAGCACCAGCACCATATTGCTGGGTTGATGGTTGACTATAACCTGATTGTTGTGGTTGTGTATAGGAACTTTTCTTTTTTGTAACATCGCTACCACAAAAACCACAGAATTGTACTTCTTTTTCCAGAATTGCTCCACAATTTGGGCAGATTATGAATTTCTCTTCAGACAATTTTTTATCTCCTGAATAATGAATGTCTTTCCTGTTGAGTTCCTATCTTAAATATAGATGTCTTATATATATTGCTTTTCAAATTTTGAAAAATGATTTTCTTACAACAGCAATATCATCATCCGTAAGTTCGCTTGGAAAATTATACAGATCTTTTCCGGGGGATTCATTGTAAAAGGGTCTATTACAATGAGGGCACCCACTAGTTCTGAAAGGTTTTCCATAAGATATTATTTGTTCTATTTCCTCTTTCTTAACACCAAAATCAAGAATTTGGTCTCTTTGTTCATCCTTCTTACTAAAAGTAATTTTTGAAAATGATGTTTTTCCTGCATTGATTAAATATCGAGCCAATTGTATTCTTCTATAGCTTTCAATATCAGGTTGTGGATGCTTTTCCAATGCTGTTCCTTTTACTGGGGTAAATGCAAATAACCCAACAGTAATATTTTGGTCATAGAATTTCTGTAAAAATTGGATTGCTTCTTTCTCAGTTTCTCCTAATCCAATAATCAAGTGTGTACTAACAAATCTTTTACCAAAAATTTCCACTGCATCTTGTATTGATTTTTCCATCATTTCCCAAGAAATATCTGATCCTCTCTTTTTACCTTTGATTTTGTTATATATTTCAGGTGTAGCACAATCAAAAGATATTCCAACTCTTGAAACTCCAGAATTCTTCATTTTCGAAAATATCTCTTTTGTTGTTGGATAACAACAAACAGTTAGTGGTGTTGCAATTTTGCTTTCAGAGAACTGTCCAATTATCTCCAATAAATCTTCAGTGGAATTTTCATATCTAATTGTTTGAATACATATTCGTTTTAATCCTGTTTCTTGATCAATTATGCGCTCAATAATTTCATCAAGATCATACGTTGGCCACAAAACTCTCGAGAGACCATCTTTTCTACCCTCACTTTCTTTTGCTTGGGGACAAAAACTGCAATTTGACAAACAATTAGTATCAGAATACATCAGCAAATATGCTGTCATTGGTTTAGCTTGCAAAAGTATTTTTTCCAAACCAATTACTGCTGCTGTTCCTATTGATGCTCTTATTTTCAAGAATTTACTTCCTCAATATTATGCAATTAGGTTTAATCTAATTCTTGATTTAAATCAGGTATTATTTTAATTAACTCTTCCAAATCAGAGATTACTATTTTTGATTTAGAGATTTTATTGAAATCCTCTCGAGTAAACATACCCGTTTTCCCAATAAATACTATATCGCTGTTTTGTGCTCTTTCACAGTCTTTTAAGGAATCACCAACATAAACTAGTTCTTCTGCTTTTAGATTAAACTCTTTTTTTAAGAAATCAAAATGATCCTTCCCTTTCTCAAATCCTATTCTATATCCTACAATTTGATCAACAATTAATTCATTTTTTTTACAATACTTCTCAATAATGGGTTGCGTTGTAGAACTTGAAATTGCTACAAGATAACCCAATTCTCTTAGCAGATTAATTGTGGATTTGGCATCATTGAATAACGGCAGATCAAATATACTTTCGATTTTTTCTTTCTCAAATTGAGAAATTACCAATTTATTGTTTGGATTTTCGGGGAATACTATTTCCATTTGCTGTTCAAAAGGTAATCCAGTTGTGATTTGATATTTTGTTCTTGCATCCTCTATCTCTAGCTCATAGTATTTCGTAATTAATTTGACAGCGATTTCTTCTAATGTAGGCATCGTATCGGCTGTAGTACCATCAAAATCTAGAGTAACTAGTTTGATCATTTTGAAGCTCCTTATAATGCAATGAATTTCTTTAATTGCTCTTCTTAATTGAATCTTTGGTTTAAAATGATGGTTTAGGAATTATAAGCAGTTCAATTCATGATAATAAGGAAAAAACCTAAAAAGTGAAATAAGAACCCCACATAGCATCATTTGGTGGTTCTCAAATGAATAAAGTAGTTGTAATAACAGGAGCATCCTCTGGCATAGGATTATCTCATGCTATTTTTCTAACATATAAAGGATATACAGTTTTTGGAACAAGTCGTAGAAGTCAAACACTTGATAAAAAGAAATTGAAAGAGGATTTTGTCAGAGATCATACGAAATGGAAATTCACAAACAAAGAAAAAACCATTGTTAAACCCACAAAAAATCTAATTCCCAAAAAAATAGAAAAGAACTTAGATGAATTAATTGACAAAATTAGGTTTTTCAATTTGGATGTTACTTCTGATGATTCCGTAGAAAAAGCTATAAGTGAAATGGAAACTGAAGCAAAAAAAATCAATGATCGTGGAATTGATATACTAATTAACAACGCAGGCATTAGTTTTTTCAGAAGTGCAGAAGTATTGTCCATTGAGGATTGGAAAATAACATTTGATACGAATTTGTTTGGTATGGTGAGAGTTGCAAAAGCTGTTTTACCACAAATGAGGGAGAGAAGAGAAGGACGAATAATTAACACAAGTACTCTTGGAGCATTAGCAGTTATCCCATTTCAATCTCATTATTCCGCATCAAAGATTGCAATTAAAGTCTTTAGTGAAGGTTTACGAGTCGAGGTTAAAAAATTCAACATTAAGGTTTCAACAATTCTGCCAAGTGATATTAATACTGCATTCAATGCAAACACACATGCAATTTCAACATCAATGGATCCTTCTACAAAATCCGTGGATTTAGAGAAGATGATTAATCAATCTCCTACGACTCCCGATTCACCATATTATAAATATCTAAATCCCGTATGGAAAGTCATTGTGAAGAATCTTATTGTTGCACCTCCTCCATTAGTGATTTCAAAGAAACTCTATAGAATAATTAAAGCTAGAAAACCTCGAGTAAATTATCACGCAGGAGACCCCATTCAAAGAATCTTAGTTTTCCTAATTCGTCGAGTAGTAACGGATGGTATAGTTGATTGGTTATTACCTTTATACTTCGGTCTTAAGTGAGTCAATCCACTCTAGAAATTGTGAGTAAGATGTCAATTGTAGATGAACCTGTAGATGAAATCAAAGAAAAAATCCGGTATATGAGTATAGATGTCTTCAGAGGTTTAGCAATTGCCGCTATGATTTTTGTAAATACGATTTCTCCTTTTGAGAACACTCCTGCTTGGTCGAAACACGCAATAGATTTTGG
>JAGMDP010000051.1 GCA_023128635.1 Candidatus Heimdallarchaeota archaeon
TTTTGGAGATGCTCATGGTGGGTTCATTGGTGGTTTTGGGTATGGAGTTATGATGCTCCTTTCAACTGCAATTGTTGATGATTTTCGCGAGCTTAAAAAACTACTTTTCTTAATTTATGGGATTATTTTCACAGTTTTTGGAGTTAGCTTGCATTTTATTTGGGTTGGATATGGATTCCCTTCTTATGGCGGACTCTCAAAACTAAGAGTTTCTCATTCCTACATCTTGCTGACAATTGGTTTAGCAGCATTCTGTTTTTGGGTGATCTGGCTCCTATATGATCACTTCAACGTTACGAAAAATAAAAGCTATTTTCTAGAACCGCAGGGAAAGAATGCCTTTTTCTTATTTCTACTTCAACCAATTTTCTTAGGTCTAGCTACTTTAATTTTGAAGAGTGATTCGCATGTTGCTCTAGTCTTTTTCATCGGATTTCTAAATGTAGCAATAATTTGGGCAACAGCATTTCTAATGGATAAATACAAAGTCTATATAACAATATAAAAAAGAAGGAGAAAGCACTCATCGAGTGCTATATTTTTCTAATCTTGTAAATCTTTGATGAATGGTAAAACTTCATCAAATAACCATTCAGGCCAGAGTTTCTTCGCTACATCTAGTTTGATAACACCGGATTTGTGATTCCATCCACGTTTCTCGTAGACAGCATCCTGTAATTTATCATATTGTTCTTCTCGATGTTTACGAGTAATGCCATGTCGTTCTTCAATAGGCATTTTTTGTACTTCTTCCAAGGTCTTTCCGAGAATTTCAACTAGTTGCTTATCATAGCGTTCCATTCTACTTTCATATTCTTCAAGAGTAACAGGACCAACGGATCGATAAGGGACATTACTATCATCGATTCTTCGACCATGTCCAAGTCTTACTTGGAAGACTCTTTGGAATTGATAAACACGTTGACTTATGTGTACTAGACTATCCTCTCGTTCTTGAGGGGTCTTACCCATTGGAACACCTGTAATAGATTCGAATAATGTAGCATAGTTTTGCACATGATCTGGAACTTTGTGAGGAGCATCACTGTCTTTGTTATCTTCAGGAACTACATCATTCCATGGAAGTTTGCAGAGACCATTTAATGAAAACCATGTTCGCCAATATGGGAACCAGCAAAGAGCTTCAGCTTTGTTTTCAAAAGTTGGCATGTAGTTGTGAACCATATCTAAGAAAATCAACCATGCTTCGTCATGTTGTGGTCCTTTAAGGGTTAATCCGTAGCCACCTTGTTGGGCAAGTGATTCTTTTGTAATGTATTCACTATATTCAAGTCCCTTGTGTTCCATTCCAATGTCTTGACAGAATTTCTCTTGTTCAGGAGTTAGATTATAGTTTACTTTGAAGTATTCCTTCATCTTTCTAATGCCTCTAGCAAAGATTAATGCAAATTCATCTTTACCTAAAGCAATACGATGCATAATTTCCATAGTAGCTTCAAAATTGCCAAATTTAAGATCAAGACCATTTGTTTTTTCCTTGTCTAAAATGCCAGTTTCATAACATTCCATTACAAAACCTAATGCTGTTCCGAAGCTTATAGTATCAAGACCATATGTGTCACAGTAGAAGTTTATTTCCACGACATGTAATGGGTCAAAGATTCCTAAATTGCTCCCAACACCTGCGATGGTCTCGTACTCGGGGCCGTCAACAAGCACTTTTTGTCCTTTATATGGACCTGTTTCTAATTTGTAATCTTCTACACAATGTGCACAATTGATGGCACACCCACGCCAGCACCCATCCCAACCTTTACCTGTATTAGAAAAGATCTTCTCATAGGCATCACCCCAAAGGGTTTTATCTTTCCCATCATCATCTCTTCCATATTTGAAGTTATAAGTTGGTAAAAGATCAAATTCACTCATAATTGATGGGAGATGAGCTGTACCAATAACTCTCATTTTATTTTGGGAGTCATCAAGAGTTAAAATTTCCTTTGAGTGTTTTCTTCCTACAAGTTTTGCTGCTTCCTGGTCTTCAGGGTGTTGTGATTCCAAATTTACAGATGGAGAATGAGCAACAATTGCTACTATGTTTTTGTTTCTGAAGATTGTTCCAGTGCCACCTCTACCTGCTTGTTTTAGGTGGTTTGCCTTTCTTCTATTATCCCACCAAGAAAAGTTTAAACAACCAAAATAAGAATGATCAGCTCCGGGACCTGCAGATACAACACTAACATATAATCGATCATCTTTCCCAGTTTCTTTGTCAATTGTTCGATATTTCTCATTTAATTGTTCAGCTAATAAGTGTGATTCGGTTGGTAGATCACCGGCTGGTTCAATCCAGACCTTTTCTTGTGTTCCATCAATTACGATCACCACAGGTTCTTTAGCTTTCCCAACTATTCTGAGAGCATCAAATCCTGAGTATTTCATCCATGGGCCAAAGAACCCTCCAACGTTAGAATCAATAACGATATCAGTTAAAGGAGAAATTGCAGTTACAATAGATTTCCCTGCACCTGGATATCCTGCTGTACCACCAAGTGGACCACTTGCAATACATAATGGATTCTCGGGTTCATTCCATTTAACGATACGGTTTTTTGGCAAACTTTCCCACATTAACCATAAGTCATAACCTTTACCACCAATGAAAATTTCTCGAACTTTTTTATCGACATCATTTTCTTCGATGGATAACTTAGAAAGGTCAATATGCAATGTTTTATCGGTATAACCCTTCATTACATTTTGACGTTTATATGACATTTCGGCTAGAGTTTTTGTCATTTTTACATCTTCACCGTTTATTCAGTTTTATTTTTTCCTTTTTTATTTGGACGACTTACAAAATATACTAATCAAACTTAAATTTTGCGACACTTAACCGATAGGCATGTATGAACATATCGAAACTCCTTAGATGTATTGTCTCCTATTATAATTTCTAAGAATAAATTTACGTAAAAATCTTGAGAAAATCAAAAATAGAAATCAAATCTACTTGTTTTCTAATATAAATAGGGTTGAGCAGTACGCCAAAGAATTTTATTGTATGCTTCTGCAAATTTAACTCCAGCCATTCGTCCTTGCATCATGAGTTGAGCTGTTATATAATCCTTAACAGGCCATTGTCCATATGCTTCGATATAGACATCTATAACAGACATTATTTTCTCGTATTGATTTGAAACATCAACAAAAAATGGTTTGTCGGGATTCCCGATAGCGAAGTAATTTGTATACAAACCTACTGGTTCTCTATGAGGTTGGTGTGTGTGATCATCGTTCTTATATCTTGCATATGATATTGCATCTAAAGTAATGTTATAGGTATATCGATGATCAGGATGTCCAATTCCAAGATGAGGAGATTGTGTCCAAGTGATGATTATGTCTGGTTTTATTTCTTTGAAATGAACTGCTAATTTATTTGCATTTTCAACCGATGGATGAACCCCTGAATCTGGTAGATCTAATAAACGATATTCTGCTCCTAATATTTTTTCAATTTGTTTTGCATGACCAGTTCTAATTTTGATTATTTCCTCAGGTGAACAACAGAGCGAGGATGCGTTTTCACCTCTAGTGAGAAATATAGCATAAACATTATCTCCTTTATCTGCATGATTCGCTAAAGTTCCAATAACTCCTGCTTCATCATCCGGATGAGCAAACACAGCAACAATATTTAATGATTTAACCTTTTTTTCTGTCATATATTATAATAGATATCTTTCTTTAAAAAATCTTTAAGTTACAAAAATGAAGTTCTCTAGTCATTTTACTTGCATTTCTGTATTTTAATTAAAACAGAAGAAAAAATGAATTGGAATTCTTTAAAATCTCTCCAATATTTGATTAGTAAGTTTTTGCTTTTGCGACAAGATTCTTTGTAAGACTAGTGAATGATTCATTAACATTTATCCCTGTTTTTGCACTTGTTTCTATGTAAGCTAAAGCATTAATTTTCTTAGCAAAAGCTAAAGCATCTTTCTTTGGAATGCTTCTTAAATCCTCTAAATCATTCTTATTTCCAACAAGAAAAGTCAGAACATCTTTTCCAGCATTTCTAATCAAGTCTTCGTGCCAATCATGCAATTTAGTTAATGTAATGGGTCTTGTGAGATCAAATACCAAGAACGCTGCTTTGGCTCCCCTGAAAAACATCGTGCGAAAAACATCGAATCTTTGTTGTCCAGCAATATCCCAAATTGAAAGTGTTACCATATCATTTCCCATTTTAATATACTTACTATATGGTTCCATTCCTACCGTAAGAAGATAATCTGATTTGAATTTTCCATGAACGAATTTTATAGTTAATGAAGTCTTACCTACTGCAGCTTCTCCTATTAACAGCACTTTGAAAATATATGTTGAATCTCTTCCTCTTTGATAAGTCATTTTTTGACCTCATTCTCTTTTTATGAACTTGCAATTCTAGTTCCTGTGTATATTAGTCGTGGTCTTTCTAAGAGCATTATTACTTCTTGATCAGGAAATTCTGATATTGGTGAATATTGTGCTTCATATTGGGATCCACAGATTGGACATTCGAAGAATACTTTTTGTTCTTCAACATTCATTATTGTGGATGGTGTGAATGTTTGACGACATTGCCTATTTTTGCATCTATAGATTACTAATGGATCGATTCGTGATAGGTCCTTGCTCACCTTTGCTGGCACCTGCTTCAAAGTATTTGCATGTCACCATTCTATCCAACGTATTGTTAATTAACGATTCTTAATTATAATCTTTTGTTGGTGACATTTTTCATATATTTGTTAATTTTTTAGCATAAAAGTTGGTAAACTATCCATATAAAATAATGATTCTATAGCATCAATTCTTTGATTTTTTCAGCCCACTTTTCAGTAAATTGTTTTTCTATATCCTCATTTCTGAGTTCTTTCTTCAATATCAGTGGTATTTCACCTATAACTGGATAGAAAACCTTGCAACTAGGACATTCTATCAGACCTGAAACTATTTCAAATGATATACACTCTTTGCAATCAGTTTCGTAGTTAATTTTACTAGCATCCTTAGTCACAACAATTTCTTCTTTCTTAGTCTTTTTTGAAAGTTTTAGTTGTTTTTTTGGGCAATACAAACTGCACACAACTTTTGTAATAGCATCTTCTTCAGGTAAAAATGGCTTTTCAATTTTTCTTTCTTCAAAAATGTGCACCTTCAATGGCCATTCATTATTATCTGGACAAACAAGAATATCTAATAATCTTAGCTTCAATTTACCCTTCACTCCATTACTACATCATACTTTTTATCTGGTTACTATATATGAAAGCTTGCGTATCATCGACTAGTTATCATTTTTCTTGTTATAATTTAAAAAATCTTTTTATCTAGATTACACTTTTTCATAAACGAAAAAAGTACATCCCGAAATCTATAAATTTTTCTTAGAAATCATACACATCTGTTAAAGCTAATAGATGAGAATTCTGATAAAAAATTCTTAACATTTGACCTAAGTTAAAATCCAAAAAATGCTTTCTTTTTACTTTGCTAATTTCATCAGGAATAAACTTCAGTTTTTCTTCAATTAACCACTTCGTTGATTCTCTTGCTGTCTGCAATGTTTCTTGTGTCCAGTAATTTTTCACGCTAAATTCCCACGGTTTGAATTTTTCAGGGTATAAAGCACTTATTGCTTGATAAGGAGAACTATTGTATAGCGTTTGTAGCATTCCACCTAAACCGTTTTGTTTGAATATTTTATAGCTTACTTTCTTTGGAATTTCTTCTAATTTTATATCTAATTTCTCTATTAAATTCTTGATTGCTTGTAGTGATCTGCTTTTACCAGTTGAACCCGACCATATACCAGTCATACCTTTTTTGAACTGCCAAGGCTCGAAGTGACCAGGATATGTATACTCGAGGGCTTTGTAATATGAAGAATCAAAAAACTCAACAAGTATTCGAAATAATCCAGCTTCATGAAATGTTTTTGCACTCAACGTTTTTGGAATATCCTCCAGATTTAATTTCAGATGCTCTTCAATAAGATATTTTATCGCAATTCTTGAGTGTTCTTTTCCTTTATCACACCGCCAAAAGCCATAAGGTAATTGAGCTATTTTTCCTTCTAATTTGTATTTGATTAGCTTCCGTACTTCCTCTTCTGTTAAGCTAGTTGACCTTTCTTTGGATTGGTTATACTCCAATTATATCAGCACCTTTGTAATACTTTGAATTCTCAAATAAACTGAAATTATGAGATCATGTTTGCATATTTCTTCTAAACCCTCTAAGATTTTCTATTTAAAACAATAAACCAAACCACAAATAACCTTATTATACGTGATTTGGGTTTTTAGTTTGCTGACACTGGAGATACTCGGTATGCCAACAAGAGAGGAAATTCTGGCCAAATTAACAGAAGACAAACATGCATATTGTTCTGCTAATTTATCTGGTGTTGATCTTAGTGGTGCAACATTAATTGATGTTGATTTCTTTGATACTGATCTCACTAATGCAAACCTTGATGGGGCAATTTTAGACGCAGCATGCTTAGATGCTGCTAATCTTGAAGGAGCTAGCTTGAAGAAAGCTTCCCTTAAAAAAACAAAACTTGAAGAAGCAAAGCTAATTAAAACCAACCTCACTGAAGCAGATTTCCATGAAGCAGTATTGCCTGATGCTGTTCTAGATGATTCTATAATTATAAACACAATCTTCACAAAGTGTGATATGGGAAATGGAAGCCTCTATGAAGTTAAAGGTGCAGGTTCCAAATTTAATGGATCAAAATTGTCTTTAGCAAGTCTAGATTATAGTGATTTTAGTGGGGCTGATTTCACCTTTTGTAATCTTCAATTCGCATCTTTTAGAGAAACTAACCTTACAGGAGCAATAATGACAAAAGCTCTTTTGAAGGAAGCTCGTTTGATAAAGACTAATCTTAAAGATGCTGATTTATCCGGTGCAATACTGGAGGGGGCTGACTTGAAGGATGCCATTCTAGTTAATACAACATTAGTTGGAGCAAATATGAAAGGCGTGAAAAATAAACCTCCATAGTAGTTTTGCTAATAATTTGTCAAAACATTTCACAACTATGTCCTTTTCTAGATTTTTTCGAGTGCAAATGTTTTTGAACTACTTCAGCTAATATTAATACACTCTACCGACAATAATCTATGAGGGATTTGATGAGTGACTTTGAATATACCAAAATGATAGAACAGATTAAGGAAAAGAGGGATCCAAAAGAAAGAGAAGAGCTCTTTGATTTTATTGGAGAAAATGGCGATGATCGCTTTGTTGAACCATTAACAGAGTTAATCAAAGTTGATGATAGCCCACATATGCGGCAATCGCTTTATGCAACCTTCACTAAAATTGGAACGGATCTTGCAGAAGAAGTAATTCGTGAGAAGGTTAGAACGAAGTTACCAAAGGATGATGGAAAAAAGATCACAAAGAAATCCTGGGAAGAAGCAGTTACTTTTCTAAGTAAAAATCTTGAAAAACCATTTGTTAAGAAAGCAGAAGAAATTATGGCAGATGAAGGTAAACTCTGGGGAATTAAGAATAAAGGTGGCATCGGCATCTACATAAGAAATCTTCTTCGAAACAATGGATTCAATTGGGGCGAATCTGCTCTTGAAACCTATTGGAGTTGGGTTGTAGAAGACGCCTTAAAGAAAATACATAAATCTTAATGTAAATCTAAAATAAGAAAATTGTTGGAGAAAACTTCTCCACACTTCATTTTTATTCTGATATAGTCTCTTTAGGTGGAATAAAGAGTGTTTTTGAAACATCCACTAGAAACTTGAGAAACAATGCTGCAAGAAATGGAAATAGAACCAATGTAGCATAGAGTAATCTGGATCGTCCTAAATCCTCAGAACCAAAAGCAAGTATTGTAACAAGTGAATCCCAATACCTGAAATATAAGAAGAATGTTGCAAATACCACAAATAGTAGCACTAATTTAATGATATCTTTAATGGACACACGATCTCTGAATGGTACTTTTTCCTCATCTTCAAAGTATTCCCATTCTTCTTCGTCTTCTTCATCATCATAGAATTCTTCGTCATCGTATTCGTCAGAGCTCAACGTTATTCCTCAACAAAGCTAGATTATATCATGTGTTTTTATTTACTGTTTAAAAAAGTTGTTTCCATGAAGATTTTTAATCTATTGGATTCTTTTGTAATTATATATGCAGTTTCAATATTTTTATTATCAAATTTAGTTTGTTTAATAAAGGAGTTTACCCTTAATACAACAGGTTTTTCGGAGAGCTTCCCATGTCACCTCGAGATTCAAAAAGAAAAAAATTAAACTGTAAATTTTGTCAGAAAAATGCAGAATTTATGAAATTGTATAATGATTTCTTTTGCCCAAGTTGCTTAAGATTTCAAAAAGAATCAACAGCTATTGATCCAAAATTATTGCCTGTTCTCAAACTTAAAAAATACAAATTTAATGCTCAAAAATATGCCTATTTCATTTACAGTGAAATTGATTCTAAGATTGGTTCCTGTGAACGTAGGGATTTGTCGAAGTATATCAGTAAGAAAGATTACAATATACGTTATATTTTCTTGAATGATATGGATCGAATTATAGCTTCTATAGATGGTAAAACCGTCAATGCTCTAAAAGATACAGATGCTTCCTGGAAAGTCTATGATTATGGAAGGAATTTACGAGGCGAAATAAAACTCATAAGTGAATCTGATACTTGGCAGATTTTAGATCCGAATGGGAAAATCATTGGATTACGAGATCCTCAAGATAGTAAAGTTGCTCTACAAACAGCTCGACAATTTACCATGATTGATGCTAATAACCCAGAAAATATACTCTTCAGAATAACTCGTAAAGTAGGTTTCAATTTACAAATGTTTTCAGAAGATTTTGATCCACATCTTGCGTGGGCTACTATTATTGGTATACACAGAAAATATTACCTTTAGGTTACATTCTTTCTGAATATCTACCTCGAGAGGATATATCGAGTAATTTGTTTTCTATATCTTCACTATTTGATGAAGTCTTTTTGTATCCTTTAATTATCATTTTCCATGCAACAACAAAAATTGCAGAATGAGTGTTTCTGAAAGCTCGTTCTAATAAAAACAAATCAATTCCAAAATCCTCAAGTCTATCTGAAATATAACCTAGTCCAAAATCAACAAATGCTAATTGTTTTTCATTTGGATTTTTTATTATATTTGATGTTGTAAGATCACCGTGTATTATTCCTGCACTGTGAAGTCTTCCAATGTCTTCTCCCAGTTGTTCACAGATTTCTTGAATTTCTTTTTCGCTGATTTTCGGTAATAACGTTTTCAAAATTTCTCCTTCTATATATTCCAAAACCAAAGTTGTGTTTGATATATCAATTTCAAAAATAATTGGAGTTCTCACTCCTGCTTCTTTGGCTTTTGCTAATAATTTAGCTTCATGAATAGTTCTAGATTTTCTGAATTGAAAGTCTAGCTCTTTTATCCGGTAACTTTTTGGAAAGCGAACCTTATGTAGTGCCTGGAGGTTAAACCATTTTTTGAAAAATAATTTTGATTCTGCACCACGCAAGTCTTCCTTCATCTAATTAGCCACCTATGTATACTAAAAGAATTAACTCTAATTAAAAGATTTAATCACATTCTATTAAATTATTAGAATGCAATCATATAATTAGTAGGATTTTTGTGAGTATCTTTAAAATAGTAAAAGAAACATTTAGCGACTGCCTTTTGTTTTGAATTCAGTATACCCACAATGACCACATGTTCTTCTGTCTTTGTGTTCGGCTAGGAATGAACCTTTGCATCGTGGACATTCTTTTTTCAATCGTTTAAGACCTGATTTATCTACGCTATAATATTTCCAGACTTCTTGGTTTTTTTCTTTGGGCATTTCAGTCTAACCTCTTAATTGCTTTTCTTGGCTCCTTATTCTTTCGGAGCTTTTGGTGTATTTCTTTTGATCAAGTATTCTGGTTCTACTTTTTTCAAGTTATCAACTGATTTATAGGCATGTGCCATTCCCTTGCTTTTTCGATTTCCAGTTTCTTGATGTATTCCCTTAATTATTACTAGATTTTCATCATAGTTGATCAATGCTGCAAGTTTAGATCTAATTTCAAGTCTCTTTGGTGTTTCTTTCTCTGATTCAACTACGAAAGATACTTCTAATCTGTCGAGCAATACATTGGTCTTCTTTTCAACGATTTTAATCTTCATTTTACTCAACCTTCATGCGTTCGATGAGCTTCTCAAATTTGAATCTTGCGTTCATTGTTACTTTAATAAGAACAATCCCTTCATGTGGTTGTCCGTAAACAACAAAGGAATTCTTTGGTGCTTCCAAAACTGCTGGAAACACAAGCAAATCCTCTTCTCCAGTGATTAAAAGAACTATTGGTTCTTTTGGTAATTTCTTTTCCTTTCTCTGGATCTGTTGTTTTATAGCTTGTGCTATTTTCGTCCAAGATTCAACGGTTATTTTCGCTGGAGGATTATTACTATTTATTACTTTTGCGTTATGAATTGAGATTTCGTGGTAAGGTTCACGAAGATTCTTACCGTCCATTATGGAAATATCAGGAGTTAATCCGTGCTTTAATGCATCCTCAACACAAAAATCTCCAACAAAAATAACGATCGGGGGTTTTTCTTCTTCGACTAATTTAATTAGCTTTAAAGTTGGTTCTTTAGTAATGAGTTCCCCTAATGGATCTTTTAATTCTGAATGCATTTCTTCTGGAAGAAAATATTCCTTAAAAGAACTATTTGATTTTTCTTTCATTTCACTATCAACCAAATAATAAAATAGAAAATTGATTTCTATCTCACTCTGAGAGCATAAGTTCCAGGTTTCTTAATATTGAGCTTTTTAGCAATTTCTGAATTCTCTGGATCAATTATATGAACTTCTCCAGAATAATCTTTAGAAAAATTGTGTGTCTTACAATTTGGGCATTGATTCCCTTCTTCAATAATTCTGTGGCAAGTTTTACATGCTTTAGCCATTTTAAACACCAAATTATTTACTTAATACTATATCTATCTATTATTTTTTAGTTGTTTTCTTCTTTTTGGTTGTAGTAGCCTTTTTAGCAGGAGCTTTCTTGTCTGCGTCCTTCTTGGTTGCTGCAGCTTTCTTGGCAGGGGCTTTCTTTGCTACTTCCTTTTTAGCTGCTTCTTTTTTCTTGGGTTCTGCTTTCTTAGCGGGGACTTTCTTCGCTACTTCTTTCTTCTTGGATTCTGTTTTCTCAGTTTTCTTTACTTTTTTCTGCCCTTTCGCAGTAGCTTTCTTCCACTCTTCAACCCAGCTTTCTACTCCTAAACCGGCTTGTCGCATAGTAACTCCAACACGAATTTGGGATTTACCAATAGTAACGGCAATAATTCTAGCGCGAACACGATCACCAACACTGATTCTTTTACCACTCTCTCGTCCTAAGAGCGCTCCTTCTTTTGAGCTATAAGAGTAGAAATCATCAGCAACCTGACTGACATGGCATAAGGCGTCCACACAGCCTAATCTTAAAAAGACACCAAAATCAGTAACCTCAACAACATCTCCAATGATAAATTCCCTATCTTCAGGCATATAATTGAGTGTGGTAAATGCTACATCAAAAAATGCAGCACCATCTCCCGGGACAAGTCTCCCAGGACCAATTTCAATAAGATCAATAACAACAATAGTCAAACCTAAATCCTTACTAATCGTACCTTCGAAAGTTTCTCGACAAATTTCTAGGACAACTTCATCGAGATTTTCTCCAAATCGACGAGGAATAACCCTTATTGTGTCTCTGACTTCAGCAACCATATACAAGCTTTTTTCACAACCAGATGCGCAAAAGTAGTTTTGCCTTTTAAAAACTTCTCTTCTCTTCTATTTTCAGTGAACTTACTTTTTTGGTTCATGTTATTAAAGTTTTCATCGTATTTTATACTTTCAATGATTTTTTTCAGTATATAAATTGTTTTTTTACCCTTTTAATAATTCTACAAAATGCGAAGGTTTTTTTAGCAAAATAACACAGTCAATAAAAAGGATAAAACTATAAGTAGATTAGAATTTAACGGTAATTATTAACCAACTATCTCTTATTTGGTGTTTAATATGGTATTAGGTAAATTAGGCTCATCTATCTCGAATGCTTTGAAAAAATTAGTCGGTGCTGGGACAGTTGATGCTAAACTCGTTCGTGAGCTAAAAAATGACTTAATGAAAGCATTACTTGAAGCAGATGTCAAGCTTGAGATTGCTATCGAGGTTTCTGAGCGAGTTGAAAAAAGAGCCTTAAAAGAGGAGTTACCTCCTGGTATTCCTCGTCAAAAACATGTGATTTCTATTGTTCATGATGAACTTGTTACAATTCTTGGTGGCAAAGCCAAGAAACTCAAAATAAAACCAGGCAAGTTGAGTGTATTGCTATTCGTAGGCATTCAAGGTTCTGGTAAAACAACAGTTGTTGGAAAACTAGGGAGTTGGTTAAGTAAGAGAGGAATGAAACCGGCTTTAGTTTGTACTGATACTGATAGACCTGGTGCTTATGAACAACTCAAGCAACTTGGGGATCAAACTAATGTTCCTGTTTATGGAAATCCAAAAGAAAAGAATTCCATAAAATTAGCGAGAGATGGAATCATCAAGTTTCAAAAAACGCAAGAAGTAATTTTAGTTGACACCGCTGGGCGTCATAAAGAAGAAAAAGCTATGTTAAAAGAAATGGCCAGAATTGCTAGGCAAATAAAACCCGATGAAATTGTTTTGGTTTTAGACGGAACTCTAGGTCAACAAGCATATGAGCAAGCCCTAGCTTTTGCTGCCGCAACAGAAATTGGCAGTATAATTGTTACAAAATTAGATGGTTCAGCTAAAGGTGGTGGTGCACTAAGTGCTTGTGCAGCAACTAAAGCTCCAATAAAATACATTGGTGTTGGAGAAAAAATAGGTGATCTTGAAAGATTCGATCCAACAGGTTTTGTTGGTCGTTTATTGAATATGGGCGATCTAGAGTCTTTGATTGAGAGTGTAAAAGCAGCGCAAATTGAACCAGATGAAGAAATGGCTAAAGCTTTTCTCTCAGGAAAATTCACTTTAAGAGATATGTATGCTCAAATGCAGAATATTGGTAAAATGGGTTCAATGTCTAAAATTTTGTCTTTCTTACCTGGCTTCTCTACTGGATTACCTGCAGGTTTTGAAGACACCTCTGAGGAGAATATGAAGAAATTTATGTGTATGATGGAATCAATGACTGCTGCTGAGCTAGATAATCCTACTGTTATTAAAAGCACACGAGTCCAAAGAATCGCTCGAGGTTCAGGAACAGATCCTAAAGATGTTAAGCAATTATTGACTCAATTTAATCAGATGAAAAAGATGATGAAGGGAATGAAGAAAGGATTAGGAAGAAGAGGAGGAAAAATGCCTAGCATGCCGGATTTAGCCGCTTTGCAACAAGGCAGTAGTAAAGGTAAAAAAATTACTCGAGGAAAAAAGAGATAATCTAATCTAACTTGTAGTTGTTTCTCTTCTTTTTTCTTGTATATGCTTTAGTGAGTATTAACACATGTGATTACAATGCAAAGAATTTTTGTAATTTCATTGACTGAACTAAACTATGAGAAAAAAGATCTAAACGTTTCCTTTTCTGAAAATCGTCGCTCTATTGGATTATTATCTCGAATTGTTACTAATGCAATTTTTCTCTCTCATTCATTAAGAGAGAAAGTGATTATTCGTATTTTTATTGAAAAACCAGTTTCACATATCATACAGATTGATAGTGCAACAATTAGATATTTAGGTCCTGAGTTGAGAAGTTTAGCTTCATTATTGCTTAAAGCTAAGAAAAAATTCCTCGAGGCTTTTTACAATAAATATTTTGCAAATAATGTTTGGTTTGAAGCTAATCCTGGGTTGTTCATAAGACTAGCTAATAATCCATTTGAAGATTTATCTGTAAAAGCAAGCACTCCAATTCCTTTAATTAGCGTTGCTTTAGACAATAATCACAAAAATCCCGATGCAAAGAGCATAACATTGAAGGAATTCGAGCATCTAATTGTGACTCTTTCAGAAAACAAAAACACTTTCATTGTATCCTATTCTTTTATCTCTGGGCATCTCTCAAAGATTCCTTTGAACTCACAAGATTTTATTATTAATAGGGTAGTAGTCTCACAAAAAATCGATCTGGCAAGATTAACAAATATAGTGAATATTATTCTAGATGAAAATAGAAAATAAAATTAAGGTTTTCTAATGAATAGTCGATATTTCTCATCTTGATTGGTTAATTCTTTCATTATTCTTGCAATGATTAATTTTCTAGGATCTGATACTTTTGTTCTAGAAGCTATATCTTCAAAAGAAGTGAAATTTACTTTTGTTCTTTCTGAAATTAGATTTTCAAGATGTGTAGTACCTATACCTGGCAATAATTTGAAAGAATGCATTCTAGATGTAACTAGTGATGCTTTATTAAACCAATTAACGAATCTAAATTCTTGCTTGTTGACGATTTCAACAATACATTCTTCTAGGACTCTCTCTGATGAAGATGCTAAATCGTCAAAACCTATTCGTCTCTTGATTCGACTAATGACTTTTCTATTTTCTTTCCCTATCCCAATTCTAACTAAAGGTTGGATATTTACTCCTCTTCTTGGGGTTAACTCTAGCAAAGTAAACCATATTTCACCAATAGCTTGAATAACAGCTTCTCTCTGGGAAAATGGATTAGGATCTGTAGGGCTTCCTTCTGATAAATAGGCTAATGTCCACGCATATTCTTCGTATTTTCTTTGCTTATCTATTCGATCTCCTCCTTCAGACCTATTGTAGTTTGGTCTATAATTGTCTTGTTTTTTACCGTAGCTGGAAGAGCGGTCTCTATTTCTTGAGTTTCTATCGGACATTTGAACCCACTACTATTCTATACTTTAGCTATTATATATTATATTTTACACTTATAGGTATTTAATCATTTTACTTTTATTATTTTGTTTGATTCTATATTGATATATTTTACTTTAAAGAGTTTCCAATTTAAATAGTTCTTTTTAAAACAGCTAAAAATTGATGAGAAAATAACTCCTAATAAAAATCTTTGATCCCATGTGATTTCAGCGATTCATTCTCTAAGCAAATCAAGCATTTTTTCAACCTCTTCAGTAGAATAAACCCGTGATGCGTCTTGAATGAATACTCGGAGTTCATCTATAATCTCAGGCATGAAATTCACAATGCTAATTGCGATTTGTTCAGTTAACTCAAATTCAGTCATTAATTTCTTAATCAAAGTTTTCGCTTGCTTACTATTAATTTTTGATGAACGTTGTGCATGCTCTAAAGCTATTCGTTGTAAGTAATTTAACTCTCCTGCTTTCTTTCTTTTGTTGAATATGGTTACTACTTCAGGAAATGAAACGGGTTTTTTATCTATTGTTTCTTTAGGCATTTAGCTCACACCAATAAATAGTGATTATTATAATTGACATTCTATAAAATCTATTTGGCAAGATAAACATGCTCTGGTCTTGCAATGATTTGTTTAATAGCATTACCATCTTTAATCTTTATAACATAGGCTCTTCCACGAACTTCTGAGATTACTCCAAACTTTCCATGGTATCTTCGATGTGGCATGCCTTTTTGAATCGCAGAATCGATTTTTACAATTACTTTATCTCCCACTTTGTACTTTATTAGTAATCTACCTAAAGGTTGCATTCCTTTTTCTCTTGTGGATTTTCTGAATAGTCTTCTAGTACTGTGTCTGTATCCTTTTGAATTAGGCATTCTTCATCACTTCTATGCTATTATTCTTGTCTGGTTAAGATTGCATTTAAAAATCTTATTTTGAACACGAAATGAAACATTGACCCCCATTTAAAAATCTTTACTTGAACATGTTTCAATTGATTCCTTATGAAACCTGAAAAAAGAAGATATAAGGGGGAAAAAATTCCCTCACTTATTCATTATTCGGACTATATCTTTCGCTACATCCAAAGTTGAAGAGCTACCACCTAAATCGTAGGTTCTAACTTTCCCTTCCTTTAGGTTTATTTTAATAGCATCTTCTAGTTTTTTAGCCATTTCAGTTTCACCAAGCCAATCAAACATTAGCATTGTTGAAAGAATAGCTGCAATAGGATTGACTTTATATTTACCGGCATATTTTGGAGCACTACCATGTGTTGGCTCAAAAAGAGCAAATGAATCTGAAGTTGAAGCAGATGCTGCAAATCCCAAACCACCAACAAGTTGTGCTGTGAGATCTGAGACAATATCGCCAAACATATTAGTAGTTACAATTACTCCATAGTTTTGAGGATTTTTAACAAGTTGCATGCACATAGCATCGATATTTTGTTTCCATACCTCAATATCAGGATAATCTTTTGCAACTTCATCAGCAATTCTAAGAAACATCCCATCTGTAGCTCGAATAACATTTGCTTTGTGTACTAGTGTTACTGTTGGGTAGTTGTGCTTTTTAGCATATTCAAATCCTTTTTTGACAATTCTTCTACAACCTTCCTCAGTAAACACTCTGCAAGATACAGTTGTCTTCTTTGGATCGAATTTTTTGAATACTTTAACATCTTGTAATTCTGTAGTATCATAAAATTCTATTCCAGCATACAGCCCTTCTGTATTTTCCCTGAAAACCACTAAGTCTAAATCATCACGATAATTTAATGGATTTCCCTCATATGCTTTACAGGGGCGCATGTTACTGTACAGATTAAAAATTTGTCGTAATCTAACAATGGGTGATCTATATCCAGGAACATTTGGTTTAGAAGTTATTGCACCAAATAAGGCGGCATCTGTTTCCTTCAACATTTCAACAGTTCGTTCTGGTAAGGCCTCGCCTTCTTTTTCCCAGAAAACCCATCCAATATCACCAGGGATAAATTCAGCGTTGAAGTCTGTACCTTCATCTATTACAATTCTGGTAGCTTCTAAAACATCATTTCCTATCCCATCGCCAGGCATAAATGCAATTTTATATTTCTTAGTCATTTTAGACATACCTCAGTTAGGAATTCACTAACACATGTAGACCGAAACAAAAAGTAATAGTTATTGTTTTTTATCTATTTCGGTGTGCTCTAAATTACACTTTTGGAAATTCAACCCGAGCATCTTTGGATAGCGGTTTAAGGCATACATTTTGACTTAGTTATCAAAAATGAACTCTGAAAACACAAATAAATTATTCACTAATTAATAATACTCATAATTAATTAACTCGCTGTTTAAAATTTTGAGGAATTCTATAAGATAGCTTGAAATAACCCTACATGCTATTATACTATAGAACACAAAAATTTCGCGATAATTTCGAGATTTACACAATTGTTACCTTAAGATAAATATAAAATCTGAATGCGCATATAATACTGTGGAGGAAACCAAGTGTCCGAAGTAGAAAAGACAACCAGTGAAGAAGACTGGGATGCAGAGACAGAAATTTACGTATATAGAATAACTGAAGGCCTTCAAAGACTGAATAGTATAGGTTCAGTACAGTTCATACAAATAGATTTACCACCTCTCCCAGATTCTATCATAGGCGAATACTCAAAACTTTTCGATACTGCGATTGAAGATGGTTTGTATGTTAATCAAACCATAGTTTTGGAACAGATGGATACTGGCGATTCATTTATGCGAGTTTTAAACGCAATCAGAAAAATGTATTTTATTGCAAAATCTGTCACGATCCAAGAAATACAAGTTGTAATAAATCTTCCTTATAAAGGAGAAAGCATGGACGTAATTTTAACTTACGATCCAGCAAAACATGATATTAGTTTGGTTTCTGTTAGTCAAAAAGAAGATTTCTTCAAAATCTTGGAGTATGTGCGATTTTTCTGGTTGAAGTCTAGACCCAGAATTTAGGATTATACTCTTTCTTTATTCCTATTTTTGTGAATAGTTTTTATTTGTACATTAACATAGTTTTAATTATCACTTTAGATGAACTTAGGAAAATAAATGAATGGGATTTGTTTTGACAGAAAAAGAATTATCAAAAAACAAAGCTTTTAGAATAGAAATTAATTTATCTGAAAATATCCCATTTACTCTCTCAATTCCACAAGATGAAAATGTTTTACAGATTAATAGGGGAGTTATGCACGGTAAGATTGATATTGAGAGTTTGAAACTAGAGCTTTCACAGAACTTTCCAATAAACATAAGCTCGATTGATTTTCGAATAAACAAAACACAAAATGTTGTTGTTGAATTCAGTTCTGAATTGAAATTAGATCAAGAAACAATCATCAGTGTTTTACAACAAACGATTTCTCAAGAGTTGCCTCAAACTTTGCGTAATAAAGATACAAAGAAACCTCTAATCTATATTACAAATGACTTGTTTGGGATTCCACTAATTGGGTCAATCTATTTTGGTGTGATTGATAGAGGAACGAATCTATTACAAATTCGTCCCATCACAGGGTGCCCATTAAATTGCCCTTTTTGCTCCGTGGATGAAGGACCAATCTCTAAAACAAAATTAAGGGATTACATTGTTGATACTGATTATTTGGTTAATACCTATAATTCCATTGTAGCAGAAAAAAAACTGAAAGAAGCTGAAGCCCATATAGATGGTCAAGGAGAACCCATGGCTTATCCATATCTGCCTGAACTGGTTCAGAAATTGCAGGAAAATAAGAACACAAAAATTGTTTCAATACAAACAAATGGATGGTACTTGACAGAACAATTGATAGATGAATTAGCTGATGTTAAACTTACAAGAATTAACCTATCAATTAATGCTCTAAACTCTTCCTTAAGTAAAAAATTATCAGGAAAAGGTGATTATAGAATAGATAAAATGCTTGAATTAGCAGAATATATTGTCAATTCAAAAATTTCTCTTCTTTTAGCTCCTCTTTGGATTCCAAGTATAAACGATCAAGATATTGAAGAAATCGTTCAGTTTTCGCTAAAAGTAAATTCAAATGAAACAAAGTATCCAACACTGGGCATTCAGAATTATCTCACACATGATGTTGGGAGAAACTTGAAAGGAATACCACAAAGGAAATTTGCAGAGTTTAACCAAAAACTAAGGGAAATTGAGAAGAAATTTGGTGTGAAAAATTTGGTATTAAAACCATATATGTTTAATACTTACAAAACAGAAATGATCCAGAATCCTATGAAAATTAACGAGATAGTTAATGCTGAAATTGTATTATTAGGTAGGCAGATGGGAGAAGTCATTGCAAAAGCTAAAAATAGATTAATTCATATTTCAAACGCAAATCATCTTTCTCTTGGCAAGAAAATAAAAGTACGAATTACGAGAAATCGTCACAACATATTTTTTGCGGAAACAATTTAACATATTTATACCATAGGAAATCGTAGTAGCGCAATTTTTCCCCCAAACTTATCAACTTGCTTTCCTGCTTGGTGATTCTCACTCATTATTATGATTTTTCCTCCAGCATTTTGTACATCTCTAAGCAACTTGTCTAATTGTTTTCTCTTTGACTTATCTCGTAATCTCAATTGGTTATCAACAATTAAGATTGTTTCAACTGCTCCAAATTCAATTGCTTTAAGGATTGCTTCAGAACCATAAGCAACAGTTCCAGTATTCTTACCAAGTCTTGACATTATTTCCTCAAGATAAACAGCATCTGAACTCGCTTGTTCTTCTTCGATTATTCTGCCAAGAATATTCTTACTTATGATCTCTCCTATTGCGCTTGGTCCTCCACAGCTAGCAGTTTCAACAATTATTTTTTCAATTGGTATTTTTGTCTGGTTTTTCCTTTCCTTTAAACGTCTAAAATAATTGTCTTTAGTAAAACCTGGTCCAGCTAAAACCATTGCAGATGCATCTGAAAACTTGTTAGCGAAAGCATCCTCTAAAGCAAAAGTTACTTTGTCAAAGAATTTGTGAATATATTCCATTCGAATCTTTTCTTTACTCCCGGTTTTCTTAGGTATCCGTTCCCTGAAATGAGCAATTATTGTACTAGAAAAAGCACTGACTGCTGCTAATGTAGCTTCACTATCGTCAATTGCTACGATCAAAACTTTTGCGCTGGTAGACTTCTCAACTGCTTCTTCTATACGATTTTTCTCAATTTTTGACCAAGACTCTTTGATGATTGTTATTAATGTTCCAGTTTCAATATTTATTGTGTGATAAGTACCAAAGGAAATGAGATCTTCCGGACCAGCAATTATCTTTCCTTTGACACGTAATCTATTAGCAAATTCATGGAAACTAACATCTTCAGCTACCAATGTTAAAATCATTGGTACTCTTTCACCTTTATCTGCTCGACCTTCATCATCCACTTGTCTTATTCTTCTGGACGTTCGAGCTTTTACTTGATCGTTTGGCAGAATTATGTTATATAGAACATATAAATCATCAATGGTTTCAGGTACTAAAGCAACGTACCCTTTATCATATCTGCGAGATTTAATGTTCAACAAAAACTACCTTCTATAATCAGCTAATACCTTGAACGTTATGTTAAATATAAATAACTATTCATTCTTGGATATGAAAAATAATTATTATAAAGACTCCTAGAAATTGACTAAGATATCTTCAACACGACTGGAGAAATCCTTCATAAGTCGATAACGTAATGTGGATCGAGTGGTTTCTTCCTTAATTAGAATTACAATAGAATTACCTGAATTTGTCCTGAAAACTAAGAAGAATCCTTGTCCTCCCTCAAGCATAACGCCAATAGGTTCTCCAATTCCATAATGATTTGTTGTCATTTTTACCAAAGAGAGAAACTCACGAACATAGGAGCTTGTAAATTCAGTGTCTAACTCAGTGGAAGTCCAATTTAGCACAAGTAAACCTGATGATTCAATAACAATTACTGATTTCACACCGGGATTTAATGCATGTAGGACGTTGCATTCTTTTTCAAAACGTGTGTCGATAGATTGACTCATGATTAATTTCCTCAATTTCCTTAGTTAGTCTTACTGTACATTCTTTTTAGAATTTACAATTAAACAAAAGGTTTACACTATATTTACTTTACCATCTCAACATTTAACCACATACTTTAGGAAAAAAACAAAATGAAAGAAAGAAAAGAAAGAAGAAAATAAAAAATGAAATTATATTTTAAATATAACTAATAGGATTCCAAGAAACCTATACGTTCAAGTATTTCTCTTTTTTATCCACAGCCAGGACAAGAACTGCAACTACTGCACATTGACATGCTTTTTACATACTCTTCATAGCAGTCCTTATGAACAGTTAAAGTTTTGTTATCTGTAGTATAGACTTCTAAAGTATTATCGCCTTCATTTACATCTTTGTTACATAATATACAAGCCATTGTAAATCACTACATAATATCTAGCTAAACAAATCTAAATACTTCTCGTTTATAAATTAAAGCAAAACTTGGTTAAAAGTAAATAAAACAAAGAAGATTTAGATTCGTAAAATTAGATCCTGACTGATATCCATTAATCTATGGACACAGTCAGGGATATGTCCCCTAAACATCAGTTTTCCATTCTTTTCCCAAGTGATTCGACGGTTGATTTGCTTTAACAGTTAGTTTTATGGTTTTACAGACCATAAAACTGTGAATAGGATATAAATTGTTATAATAAATTTATAATTTGCTGTGTAATGATGTTTTCTCAAAAAATGTTTTCTTAGACCTTCTTTTTTGTTTTAGTTTCTTCTTCATCCTTCTTTTGTTACTGGTATTTCAATAAAAACCTTAAATAATAACCAAATAAGCACAAATACTAGGAAAAAAAACTATTTTGTTATTCCAATTTTTTTCGGAAAAATGTCGTTTTTCGTGAAAAATAAACAAAGAAAGTGTAAAAAATGGAAACAATTTCCAGTGATTTAACTCAACTTGAAAATGAGTTATACGAAAAAGTCAAAAAAATAAAGAAACACTTTCATGATACAAAGTATAATCCTAAAAGAGTCGAACCTGGAATTGGCTTCGATCTAGAAGTTGAGAGTAAGTGGAGTAAATTCTCTGGTGAAACCTTGTTTATCAATCAAAAACTGCTGCACGATGTGCATTATAGAAATGCGATTTTTTGGCGTGAAGCTTTGCTATTATTTGCACCAAAGCAAGTGAGAGACACATGGTGGGTAAGATTAATAGCTAATGCATATCCTCTTTCAGTTAAGTTAACAAGTATTGAACATGAACAATGGGAAAATCTATGGAGAGAAACATCTTCTGATTTACTGGATTATATCCAAATTTGTAAAAAACTCATTTCTTCTGCTGGTTCACATGGACTTATAGAAGTTCTTAAGCAAGGATTGTATCAAACATTATATCAACATGAAGAATCGAGAACAAGAAGTTTGAGAAGTAATCCTGTCAATGATTTAGATCCAAATGAGCTGAAAATTATTTTATCAAATGTTTTCTTGAAATCTGTAAATATTTCTAATAAAGCTGTCGACATAATGAATGTAGCATTAATAAAACAAACTTCTAAAACTAAAGAACTTGAGAAGAATCTTCCTTTTCATCACAACACAATAGCTAAAACAGTAAAGAAACTATTAGATATGAATATTCTACAGCATTATTATTTTGTGAATTATCGCGCATTAGGATTATCACAATATATAGTACTTTTGATTTGTACAAAAAAACAAAGAGCTTATTATAAAACACCTATCAAAAATCCATTTCTATATTCTCATAAATATAATTGTCTAAACACATGTGTTATCAATCAACATTATGTAGGACCAAAAACAAAAGAATACTATAATCTATTGATTAATTATTGCCAAAAATTAGAAAAGAAAAATCATATTGTCGATTTTTTTGTTTTTGAATTACTTCCATTATTCAGAAGTTATTGGCTAAAATATTTCAATACAAAAACAAAATCATTGGATTTTAATTTGAATGACGTTGCAATTGAAAGCGACTTATTTGATAGTGATTCTTTTGATGTAAATAGAAATCAAGCAAAAACATTAGAAAACATAATCGTTTCGACAAGAATTATGGAAAGTCAACAAGAAAATATAGATATCTTAGATCTAAAAATTCTAAACCAATTTATGTTTGGAATTTACAATCGACGAATCATTCAGAAAAATATTAAGAAGGATATGAATGAAATATCTCAACGCATAAAGAAACTATTTGCTAATAATCTTATTTTTGAGAATATTCAAGTTGTCTTACCAAGAAGCGATGGAGAGCTGTCAGCTTTTGTTGAAATTAATCCTAATAAAAAAAGTAAAAATCATAGATATTTACAAGAGCGACTAATAAAATTCAGTTATTATCTACCACATGTTTATTGTGGAGAAATCAAAGGTACTTTCAATGGTTTATTGTTATTATCAAAGCTTCCTTCTTCAATTACTATGGAACTAGCGGATTTATTTAATGGGCTTTTGCCAGACAGCATTAATACTCAAATTATTGTGGGAAAACCTGTGATACAGAAGAAAAGAGATAAAATAAATGAGAATAGATGGAATAATGGTCATTGGATTGTTTCTGAAGAAGACTTTGAAATTTAAAAAAACACTAATCCCTTTTATCTTTAGGTAGATATTCAATGGTTTTTCCTGTGATGATAGTACCTTCCTCAATCTCATTTGATACTGGATCCCCACATTTTTCAGGGCAACCACGTTCGCATCTTGGAGTCCACCAGCTAAATAATGCGGGAGCAACATCATTGACCAAATAATACATCAGTTTGGCTAGTCGTCTAATTTCCCATTGAGCTCTACTACAAATTCTAAAATTAAAGAAATTCCAAAGTGTTCGAGCATTCATTGTAACAATCATTGCTGTTTTTGTAGCATTCGGTAAGAAGTATCTTGAATCTTCTAGCATTATTCCTAACTCATCCATTTTCTTTCTTACTCTTATAGATTCTTCAAGGAAATCAATAGCTAGTTTTTTTGCCTCAGGATTTTCTTGAATTGAATCAGGTATAACTGCCCAATACTTATCTTTAACTTCTAAAGGATCTGAATATCTTTGACTTTCTTGGGAATATGATGCTATACGATGTCTAACGAATTGATGAGAAGTAACTCTACTTAAACCTGTTATTCTGAAAGTAAAATTAACATGTTCTGCGACGGATTCATGACCTGAATCTACAACTCTTCTTATTAAATCTTCATTAACAGATTCACTAAGAGAGACTCTCTTTTTTCCCCTACACATTTTAATAGCAATTTCTGCAAGCTTTTCGTTTGGATGATTCAGTAATTCTATTTTCATTGATAGCTCACCGAAAGATTCTGTCAGACACTTATTCTAATCGTTTTATTTTTGGTTGATAAATCTATTGACTCTATCTTAACTTCCTACTGATAGCAGTTTATTTCTATTAAAATTCTTTGTTGCTCTTCTCAAGATAATGATCATTAGTAGTATCAAAACAACTTCAGAAACAAGTGTCAATGAAGGATGAACTAATAATGGGAGAAAAATCAAAGCTGAAACTATAAAAATGATAGGTATTGCGAAAAATCCGCTCTTCTGTAAAGCTTCTCTTGATCCTCTTGCTTTGCTTGAAAATGACGTCATAAGTAAAGTTGATAATAATGTCTGGGTTGGCATTAAAAAGATGAACATAATAGCCGCAAAAAGATTAGGCAGAATTATTCTACCCATAATATTGTGGAGTATAATGTCTGTGGAAATAATATAAATTATCTCTGCAATCCAAGAAATGACAATAGAAGGTACAGCTGCAGCAAGCGCTTTCCCAATTAGAATTTCTTCTTTAGTAATTGGTGCTGCTAATAATCCCTCAATTGTTTTTCTTTCTTTTTCACCTGCAATGCTATCACTTGATATGGCCATAGGAACCATCATTGGTATCATGATGAGAAAAGCTAAGTAAAGATTTGCTTGAACAATAGAAACTTTTTGGAGATCAGTACTTTCATCCCAAAAAGGAGCAAGATTGCGGAAAATTTCCGGAACTTGATCACTTTCCGGAATCTCTTGATCTTCTGCAAAATTCAAAGTAATCATACTTATTGGTATAAGTAATGAAAATATGATTGGCATAATAATAACAGTAACGAGAATCTCTCTATTTTTCAGTAATTCCTTAACCTCTTTTCGAAAAATGATATTGACTTTATCTTTCCGTATTTTTTTGAAGAATTCTTTGACCATTTTTAACCCCTTACACTCGCAATCATGTATTCTCTATCAAAAATCTTCAAATTAATAAGCAAAAGCAAAATTGTACACAGTAACAAAATGGAAGAAGTTACAGCAGTCCAATAAGCTTTTAACAACACTAGAAGGGCTGTCTCCCCTAGAATAAAGAGATATAGAGGAATTACTACTAAACTTCCTAGTTGTTGAGCTTCCCTCATACCACTTGCTCTAGTAGATACAATAATCATTGTTTGTGTCGTAATCAAGGAGAAAAATGGTGAAAGACCAAATAACAAAACAGATGACATCATATTTGGAAAAACTAATCTACCGATTACGCCATAAAGGGATAAATCTGCTATTACCATGAAAATTATCCCAGAAAACCATGTAATTAGAACAGAGGGAATCATTGTTGTCATCAATTTTCCAAGTAATATTTCTTCAGTAGTCAGAGGTGACGCAATTAATGATTCGATTGTTTTTCTTTCTCTTTCCCCTGCTATCGAATCCCCTGCTATTGCCATAGGTAAAATCATGGGTAGTAATAAGAATGATTCAAAAAATATCATTGTAAAGAAAATCAAGAAACGCCCTTTGGAATCTAATTCATCCCAATATGGAACAAGTGCTGGGAAGGATTCAAAATCATCTTCAGTAAATACCTCCGTTGGAACTGTAAAATTTACAAGAGGTATACATAACGGCATAATCACTGCAAACATAAGTGGCATAAGAGTGATAATTAGAATCACTTCCTTGCTCTTTAGTGATTCTTTGAGCTCTTTTCGAGTTAAGAGGAAAGCTTTCCTAAGTCTCAAACCCATTAATAATATCCTCCTCTATGAGTTTTAGATAGGCTTCTTCAAGGGAAGCATAGATTGGTTTTACTTCTAAGATTTGAGCTTTCCTCGATATGAGATCAGCGATTATTAATGGAGTATGTTTCTCATGATTCTCTAATTTAATTGAAACTTCGTTTTTAACAGAATGTTGTTCTAATGAAATAACTCCCTCTGATTTAGAAATTGATGTAAC